>CAZEGG010000189.1:0-7167 GCA_964511755.1 uncultured Desulfobacteraceae bacterium
TCGTGAAATTGCACCCGGGACAGAAGGCGATTATCGCGAGCGGGTTTTCAGAATCAGACCGGGTGAAAGAAGCTCAGCGTCTTGGGGCAGGAGCTTATGTAAAAAAGCCATACCTTATGGAAAATATCGGCATAGCAGTAAAGAACGAACTGAACCGGTGAACATGCGTGCCGAAGCTTTATGCGTCTTCCCATTAAAGCCTGCGTCTCAAGTCCACCATCTAATTTCTGCATCATAAGTCTCCCCGGGCGATTTGGTGAAATTCCTGATCACCAGCAAGGTGTCAGATGCAAGGCGCCGAGGAGCGACGACTGAGGCGTATGTCCTAATACGCCGCAAGGAGGAGCGAGCGAAGGCAACGCCGCAGATGTTGCCTTGATGGTGGATCAGGGTGCGTGCGGGCCGGTTAGAGTCATGAGGTCCGGTCTGCTACCATTTGGCCAGCTCTCTGTCTACACTCTCAAGATTCTGCAATATCTTGTCGCGAGAAGGAGATGAGGGGAACTTATCCAGTAAATGTTGCAGGATATCGTGTGACTGTCGAAGGTACTCTTTTTTCTCCAGGGAACTCCCTGCTGTTCTTGCACGCAGGAAGAGAGCGGCCGCCTTTTTTCTCTCATGGTTGATATACCTTTCTCTTACTTCACGCTCGAGGGAAACGACTTCATCTCCCTGAATCTTTTCTGATTTCAGTTCCTCCAGCATGCTCAGCGCTTCATCGTATTTTTCGTTTTCCATCAAGTCCCGGACCTGTTCAAGTGCCTTTTTCTCGCGTCCCGAGTATGCTTCCTTCGCTTTTTCGACGCGCTCCAGAGTCCGGTCAATGGTGTCCAGATCAGAAGGGGAAAGAGTCGTGTCCTGACGTTTCTGAAGCAACAACCTCGCAGCCTGATCGAAGGCATGTGCCTGCAACTGCACTTCCACCATGCCGAGGACCTTTGGAACGGAAATATGATCCTCATCCTGTGGCTTCAGGGGTATCTGAAGCTCCCGTTTCAGGTTGTTGAGCAATGTTGTCCTGTCATCCATCAGATCGCTCACTTTTTCAAACCGCAGCATGGCGGCATCCTCCTGCCCAAGACGCGAATACCAGGTAGCCATCTTGCTGTCCAGGATGATAAGATCAGGACCCTGTTCCAGCGCACGCGCTGCACGTTCGCCGGCGTCAATTGCTTCTTTGAGCAGCCCCTGATTTGCCAGCGAGCAGGCAAATATCAGGCTTATCTCGGGCGTCATGGCACTGGGCCCGAATTCCTCTTTGAGTTCCAGCACTCCATTTATCACTCCCTGTGAGTCTCCGGACAAATAGAGGCTCACGATTTTGTCCCGCTTCCGGGCGAAAGCGTCCATGGTGCTTTTTTCGCGGGATTCAATTTCGTTTCCACCGGTCTGGAACGCCGTTTCCACGCGTCCCAGCCTGAGATACAACCTGGCGATGAGTTGACGGTACCCGGTTTCTCCCATTGACGGCGGGGCGTCTTGCAGGAGTTTGTAGATCTCAAGAAGCGCCTTTGCGCCAGGGCGATCAGCCTCGGAGATACTGTTTTCCTGGAGTCTCTTCTGGAGGGAAACTATTTTTTCGGTGAGTTCTTCCTGGCTGATGAGCGGGCGAAACGCGGGTTCAGGGCCCATAGAAACCGGTGCCCTTTGGCCGGAAAATTGAGCGCAACCGGCTATCATCAGGATGAACAGCACCCCGATCACCAATTTGGTGGGACTTGTTCTCATTTGTCTAATCCTTGTCACTTCATTTTTTGCGCACAAACAAGCGCTCCAGATGCTGTGCATGATTTTGCCGCCATCACTCGATTGCCTCTCCATCCAGAGGGCCGGAAGGTTTGAATTCTCTTTTAAGCTGATACGTATTTCCTGACGCGTCGGCAGGGGCACACAAGAATGAAATGGGATTGTCGTTGTTAGCTGTTTTCTCCAGGTCAGTTCGCAATCCCGTCAAGGCAGAGACCGGGACCGGCCGGAAGCCTCGCGGACAGTCGGGCACACCGCCTACAGTACTCATTTTGAGGGTTTCAAAATCAACTGCTTGTCGGTATTGCGGGCTTTTCGCGATTGCGTTCACGGTGTCTATCCAGAGGGGCAGGGCGCCGGAGGAACCATAAATCGTAAAATGTCTCCCTTTCATGGGCCTGTTGTCATCATAACCGATATAGCTGGCTACTACATAACCTTTTTTGAGCACCAGTTCTCCCGTAGAATTATCAGGTCCGGGGATGAATCCCACAAAGCTTGAGTTTGTAAACCGATTTGCGGTACCCGTTTTTCCGTAGGCGGGGAGAGGGTTGTTTTCCACGCGCACGGCTTCCCGTGCTTTTCGTCCGGTTCCAATTTCTATAACCTTTCTCAATATCTCCTGCACAGATTCCGCCGCCTGATGAGAGACAACCGTTTCAGGTTTCTGTTTGTAGGCCCATATGGTTTCTCCATCACGGTCCACAATCTTCGTGATGATGGGCACCACCTGCTCGCTGTCGCTGCTATCCGACAAAAGGAAGCTTTTTCCCGTCATGATGGTCTGGTATGCCTCTGCGGCTTCAAGTATGCTGATCGCATTGGCGCCAAGGGGAAAGGAAAGAACGGGGTCCAGGTGAGTGGAGATACCCATTTCTTTTGCGAGGTTGACCACATAGGAAAGGTTGACAAGGGTCCTGAAATCCCGAATCCAGAAAAGGACATCCAGGTCATAGCGGTTTCGGCTGAGGAGGCTCTTGTAATCTCGCGTCAGGTTGTTCTGCAGTTCATCGATCATCGCTGAGGGAAACAGGTCATCAATCCATATTTCATCGACGTTCGGAACCGAATCAATGCCTGTGATCTGACTCGGTTCAACCGGCAGAAGGACTGCATTCCCCATCTCGTCAGGGTCTTCTGTATAGACCATTTTAGTGCTGCTGCCGTCATTCTTTAACGTCCAGTAGAAATGGCGCAGCAGGATCAGTTTTCTCGTGGGTGATAGATCTTCACCAGGATCCTGAAGGGCCGTTATCAAATCTGTCCAGTGTTTTTTCATGATGAGATCGAGCTGAACGAGCCTGCTGAAATCATGCCGGAGAATCTCGCTTCTTCCCGCTCCAAGCTGCGCCCTCGCCTCGAGCGGTATATTGTAGTGGAGGCGATGCAGGGTCTTGAGCATGCCTTCTCTTCCACTGAAGATGATGTCGGGTTCCATGTCCTTCTTTGCCTGTTCAAAGGCTGCTTCGAGAAGTGCATCTCGGTCGACCACGACCCCCTTCTTGTCCCTTATCCGTCTCTTATACTCCAGGTAGCTTTCATTCTTCTTCCGGTCCAACCCGAGAAGATGCACAACGTCTCGAAATTCGCTCATATTCAGATGATCGGTTAAATGGTAAAGCAGCCAGACCGTAGCCAGGTTTTCGGACTTAGCACCTGCCCACGCCATGGATACGGTTTGACTCTTCGGCTCATGATCGGGTCTTGGACAATAGTAGGTCTTTTCAAATGGGAAGAGATCCCGTACGTTCATAAGAGGATCGAGCGGACTCCATTTGAGCTGCATGGCTGCAGTGTAGACTATCGGTTTGAAAATTGATCCCAGTTGGCGCTTCGCATCGACCGCCCGATTGAAATAGCGATTTGAGAAGCCGCCTACCATTGCCTTTATCATGCCTTCGTGGAGCACCACGACGCCGCCCTCTAGTTCGGGAAACACCGCAAGCCGCAGCTCGCGCTCCTCTGCAGGTCCTCCGGTCGCGAGCCATTCCACGGCAACCAAGTCGCCTTTATGGAAGGACCTAAGGAAAGATGGCACCTGGGAGCCGCTGAACCGGGCCTGTTCCCCATGTTTCCATTTAAGCCAGGCTTCTGCCACGGTTTTTATTCCCTCGTAGTTGATGATGCCTCCGCCATTCTTCCAACTCACGATGATGGTTCGGCGAGGATCACGGGCATCGATATGAGTGATTCTGGCAAGAAAGGGGAGGTTTCCGTCGGGGTCGACACCCAGGATTCCGAGTTTTTTCAGTTTCAGGTACTCTTTCTGTCGTTCCTGCTGATCGTATCCGGCCAGTTGCACATCAAGGCCGGGGAGGTGCCGCCGAAGGCTTTTCAACGCTGAGGACTCCATTTCTTTGCTAATGGAGGTATAGATCTTGATGCCTGACGTCGCGATATTATCAATCCCCTGATCGCTCAGGATCTTTTTGAAGAAAGGGGACTCCAGCTGGTCGCGCACATAGTCGAGGATGACATTCAGGCGATAGGTGATTTTTCCCTCATTGAACGGGACCTCTTGCGCTTTCGCCCGCCGGTATTGGTCTTCGGTGATGAAATGCATATTGAACATGTTCTTGAGGACGTAATTTTTCCTCAGGTTCGCTAGTCTGAGGGCCTCCTTCCTCTCCGCCTCGGTCTTTTGAATGAAAGGATTGTAACGATTCGGCGACTTGACTGAGCCGGCGATAAAGGCTGCTTCGACCAGGGTAAGGTCTTTCGCATCTTTGTCAAAAAAATACTGAGCCGCTATTTGCAGCCCTTTGCCGAATCCGGTGACAAAGAACTGGTTTGCGTACATTTCCAATATTTCGCGCTTCGTATATCGCTTTTCCAGCAAGAAGGCCTGGATAAGTTCTCTCAGTTTTGCCTTGTAGGATCTCTTTTCCCTCTTGAAGATATTTTTTGCCGTCTGCTGAGTCAGAGTACTCCCTCCCTGAACGACTTTTCCCGCCCTCAGATTCGCGATCAGGGCTCGCAGCATTCCCTTGATTTCGAATCCCCTGTTGGAAAAGAAATCGTGGTCTTCTGCGGCAACAATGGCTTTTACAAAGTCTTTCGGTATATCGGAATAGGGGACGTACTGGCGGTGGGTCGTTTTGAAAAATACGCCGATCGGGGTTTGCCCGTCATCATAAAAGACAGGGCTTTCAGACGCAATGACCCCCTGAATAGCCCCTTTCTGAATTCGCTTCGCCGTCTCCCTGGTGACCTGGTAATAAAACGCCGCGAACATCAAGGCCGGCGCCAGAACCACGATGAGAAATGCGCCGAGCAGTATTGTTTTCCGTTTAGTCTTCATTCCGTTTTGCGAGATCCCCTGACAGGAGCTTTCTGCGTATCACTTGCTTGATGTCAAGGTTTTTCATTTTCAACCCCTTTCGGCCGTATTTCATATTTGCTTCAATAACATACCACCTGTCGTCGAAACGAATGAGGTCCATTCCCACATCGTCAAATCTGCATTTTCGGGCAGCTTCCTGTGCAGCCGCCACGCCCTCCGGCGGCACATCCTCAAAACTGATCGCGCTTCCTTGATAAAGATTGGCGCGGAAATTCTCGGGGCGCCTGAATCGCCAGTAGGCAAGGACCGGATCGTAGTTGACCAGGATGACTCTGAGATCCTTTTCATGAGGCAAGTACTCCTGAATATATGCAATCTTCGTTTTGCCGAGGTACTCCTTCAGCGAGTCACTGTTCCGGATCAGAAAAACACCTCTTCCCTGCGAGGAACGTCGGGGTATCTTGCCCACGAAGGGGAAGACAAAGTCCTTTAATATATCACCATGATGCAGCGGATAATAAAATTTCGTCCTCGGATGGGTTATCTGCTGCAGATAGAAAAGAGTGGTCTGCATGATCTTTTCATCTGCATAGAGATACGTTTCAAGGCTGGGAAAAATCCTCTTCTCCATGGTGTTGAAGAACTGCGCATAACCGGCTGAAGGAAACAGGATGAGATCGGCCCGATGGATCAATTCCCTTTCAGCCTCGCTGTACTCCAAAAAATTGGGCTTCACTCCCAGGGTCAGGACCTCCGGAACACCCACCAGGCGGCTGCCGAGGGCAATGAATTGTCTCTGCTCGAGCATCGGAATGTCAAACCTTCAACCAGCGCCTTACCCGATCCGCTTGGCCACGTATTTTATCAAATATATCAGATAGATTTAGGGTCTTCAGGCGGCGGTCTTCCATGACGATCCTTCCGTTTATGATCGTGTGACTCACGTCGTTTCCCTTTGCGGCATAGACGATGTGAGAATAGGGATTATAAAGCGGTGTGAGATGAGGTTTATTGATATCAAGGATAATGACATCCGCCTTCTTGTCCTTTTCCAGTGAACCGATCTCCCGTTCAAGTCCGAGCGCCCTCGCACCCTCAATGGTCCCCATCCGGAGCACGGTGACCGCGTCCATGACCGTGGTATCCATACGTTGAACCTTGTGGAGTTTCGCCGCCGTATCCATTTCCGCAAACAGGTCCAGATTGTTGTTGGAAGCGCAGCCGTCGGTACCGAGTCCCACGCTGATTCCGAGCGCTATCATCTCCGGTACCGGCGCTACACCGGAAGCCAGTTTCATATTGCTTTCCGGATTGTGAATCACCTTCACGCCCCTATCGCGAATCAGCTCCATGTCCTGTGGTCCCACGTGAACACAATGATCCGCGATAAGGTCTGGGCTGAGCATCCCGAGAGATTCCAGGTGCCCAAAAGGAGTCTTCCCGTATTTTTTCCGGACTTCCTCTATCTCGCTGAGTGTTTCGGCGACGTGGATAACCAGGGGAACACCATGGTTGCGGGCCAGATCATTGCAGGCAGCCAGAAGATCCGGGCCGCAGGTAAACAAAGAGTGGGGCTCCACTGCGACGGAAACGAGCGGATCATCATGCCACGTGCGGATGAGTTCTTCCGTGTACTGGAGTCCTTTTTTCACGGACCCGTAATTGGGGGAGTCGAAGTCGTAGAGAACTTCGCCCACAATGCAGCGGATCCCTGCGCTCCGGGCGGCACGGGCAACTTCTTGCTCGAAGAGGTACATATCACAGAAAGTCGTGGTACCGGCCATAATCATCTCAGCACACGCCAGGAGGGTTCCAGCGGAGACGAAATCACCGTCCATGCGGCTCTCCACAGGGAATATGTACTGATTCAGCCAGTCCATGAGCGGGAGATCATCCGCCAGGCCCCTGAAAAGACTCATGGCGGCATGAGTGTGTCCGTTGATCAAACCGGGCAGGATTATTCCACCCTGCGCATCAATCACCTTTCTTGCATGGAGGGATGGACTTCCGTCAGTTCCAACAAATGAAATGGTGTCACCGCTAACGCCCAGGACCCCGTTTTCATAGATGTCGTTTCCCTGGTCCATGGTCAGAATGGTGCCGTTCACTATCGCGATATCGAATTCTTCCATCCTCTT
>CAZEGG010000190.1:0-7122 GCA_964511755.1 uncultured Desulfobacteraceae bacterium
GGCGAGCATGCCGCCGGGCCGGTCAAAGGCTTCAAAGAGGGTGACGGATATCCCGACCATGCGCAGGTCATGGGCGGCGGCGAGACCGGCAGGCCCCGATCCGATGACGGCAACCTGTTTGCCCATGTCGGGATGAGAAGGCCTGTCGGACGTAATCCGGAGTTCCCGGTGGTCGGCAGCGAGCCGCTTGATATGGCAAATATCAACCGGTTTCCCCAATTCAGGTTCCCCGTGCCGGCACTTTTCTTCACAGGGACGGGAACAGATACGGCCGAGGACGCCGGGGAGGATATTTGCCAGGCGGTTGATTTCATAGGAGCCGTTGTAGTCTCCCTCGAAGGCGGCCTTGATGTAGGCGGGGATGTTGGTAGAGGCGGGGCAGCCGCTTTGGCACGGAACGTTCTTTTCCATGTAGAAAAAATCTTCCGCTTCCCTTGAAAAAACGGAGTGTTCCGTCATGGGTGCCTCCCTGCAAGATGATCAGTATTCTGTAACCGCTCTCCCAATTCAAGATATGATTCTACAGAGAGAACGGCAAATAATCAACAGGTATCGCGTTGCCGTGCTTGCTTCCGCCCCTCTTGATTCTATTGATAGGCCGGTTCAGATCAATACGGTAATTCGTGTATTTTTGGCGGCTGAACCCTTTACGCAGGTATCTGAGTACTTGTATCCATAAATTCGATGACGGAATCTTTGTAGTATTTCACCGCCCGCTTGCCCGTTCGCGGGGCTTCGCTCAGACGCCGAGACCGCAAAGTCAACTGCCTTTTCTTTTGCCGCTGAGACGCCGGCAAAAGAAAAAAGATTCGCATGTTACCTAACTCTCACACCTGTGCGCTATCCCGACTATGGCCTCTTACAATCAACATAATGAAATGCGACTGCTACCTTCTTTGCACCCGTGAAGGGCTCTTTTCCCTTTCCGCCGCCTCAGCGGAAAGGGAAAATGTCTTTTCTTTGCGTACTCTGCGCCTTGCGGTGAACACAACTATTCAAATCAAATATGACATCGCATTCATGAAAACACGCACTTAGTGTCGTCTTCGGAGATGGTGGAAATCCCTCGTCCTTATATGAGGGTTATTCACTGTTCTTGGGTCTCGAAACCGGCGTCGGGTTTCCGAAGGTGCATGATGTAGTTCACACGGAGGTCCCTGGAGAGGAAATACCTGCGGGTGAAAGGATTGTACCCCAACCCGGTGATATCCTGCATCTGCAGGCCGGATCTCTCCCCCCAAGCTGCCAGTTCGCCCGGCTTGATGAACTTGCGGTGATCATGGGAGCCCACGGGCAGGAGGCGGAGAATGTACTCGGCCCCGATGATGGCATAGAGAAATGATTTCTTGGTGCGGGAGACGGTGGCGCAGATAAGGCTCCCTCCCGGATTCAGGAGTTGTGCGCAGGCCCTGAGAACGGATCGCGGGTCGGGCACATGCTCAAGGAGTTCCATGCACGTGATGACATTGAATTTCTCTTGTCCTGAAGATGCGAGCGCCTCAACGGTTCCCTGCCGGTAATCGATCGAAAGACCGCTTTCCCGCGCGTGTCGACGGGCAATCTCCAGAGTGTCCGCTCCCGCGTCGATGCCGGTGACCCGGGCGCCGGCCTCGGCCAGCGACTCACTGAGGATGCCGCCGCCGCACCCGATGTCCAGCACCCGTGTCCCGTCCAGGGGCGCCTGCCGTGTGATAAATTCCATCCGCAGTGGATTGATGTCATGGAGGGCCTTCCAGTCTCCGGACCGGTCCCACCAGCGGGAGGCCATCCGATCGAACTTGGTTATTTCGGATGGGTCGATATTTTCACCCGGAGGTTTTATGCCGGTATGGACAACGGCAATCCCGTTTGTCAAGTGCCGGTATTTCACACTGGTGAGCCCTGTTTCCCTGAAGATCTGTGCGAATTCTTCGGGCAGGAGGACCGTCCGAATGGTTTCCGGCAGGTAGGTATACGCGCGCTTGTCGCCGGTTGCAATGCCTCCAAGGATGGGCATCACTCGGAAAGAGTACAGGTCGTACAGCCGGCGAAACAGGGGCCAGACGGGTTTCGAGAATTCGAGACAGAGAAACGTGCCTCCGGGTTTGAGAACCCGGACCATTTCACGAAACGCCTGTTTCATGTGGGTGATATTCCGGACTGCAAATCCCACCATCACCACGTCAAAGGTATCGGCGGGAAAGGAGATCTGTTCCGCGTCACCCTGCACGTAGCGGATTCGTCTGCGGACGGCCCTGTTTGTACCTTTGTCCCTGCCGGCGATCATCATGCGCCAGTTGATGTCATAGAGCACTACCTGTCCTCTCCGCCCGACGATCCGGTCGCTCAGGATGGAGAGATCACCGGTGCCCCCACAGATATCGAGAACGCGGTCTCCCGGGTGCAGGCCGGCCAAGTGCACGGCGCGGCGTTTCCACAGGTAATGAAGTCCGAAGCTGAGCAGGCTGTTCGTTGCGTCGTACCTGGCAGCCACCGAATCGAAAAAGCGACGAACCCGTTCCCTCTTCTCCTCCTCGCCCAGTACCTGGAAACCAAATCTCGCCTCTCCCTTTTCCCTTACTTTCTCGTCCAGCTGGCCCAATCGTCCCTTGCGGTTGAACCAGATTCCTTTCTCTTGCATGCGTGCCGGGACTCCTTCCGCTGAGTGACGTTTATGATACCTTATTTGCCGCGTTTCGGGCAACGGAAAGAGCGCGTTTCTGTCCAGGTGCCGAAAAATAGAAAGCTCCCGGACAAAGAAAAGAAAAGGGGTATCGTGAAAAATGTTTTGGACATCTGGGAAGAATGCTATAAAAAGGGACAGCAATATACCCCGCAGAAAGGAATCTCCGATTGAAAAGGCCCTGGCGGTACAGGCACATTCTGGGCTCCCGGCAGTTTGCTGCCACACTGTGGCATTCACGGAAAAACGTGCTGGCGGCCGGCAGGGAACTGCCCCCCGTGGCCGGCCCCTACATGGCGGAGCTCGATATCACGTATCGCTGCAATTGCCGGTGCCTCATGTGCCAGCGCTGGCAGGACCCGCGACGGGACGAGTTGACCCTGGCGGAATATCGGGATCTCGCTCATGAATTCCGTGCCCTGCATGTGTATCAGGTGAGTATCGCCGGGGGCGAGCCGCTCCTGCGCGATGATCTCCCATCTATCATTGCCGCCTTCGCGCGCCTCGGCATGTCTGTAAACGTTTGTACCAACGGCACCTTGCTGGAACAGCGGGCGGAGGATCTGTGCCGAGCGGGCGCATCGTGTTTTACCGTGAGCCTGGACGGCGCCACTGCGGAGACCCATGAAAAGGCACGGGGCACCCCCGGTTCTTATGGGAGGATCGAACGGGGCATTCGGCGCCTGAAAGCCTGTTCTTCTCATTCCCAACCCGTGGTTCGAGTCCGGATGACCGTCTCGAACAATAACGTGGAAGAACTGCGTGCCTACTATCTGAAGTGGGCGCCCCTCGTAGACCACGTGCTGGTCCAGGCGGCCCATTATTCCCCGAACGCCTTTTACACCGGGCCGGACGCCGAGGCATTTCAGCTCGACAGAACAAGGATGGCCCGCCAGCTGGAAGGCCTTCCCCTCGCGAAGGAAGCATATGTGAAGACGCTCATGACCGGCCTGCGGCAAAGCGAAAGCTTTCCGGGACACCGGTGTTATGCAGGGACTTTGATGGTCAGGATTGATCCCTGGGGAAAGGCATATCCTTGTCTCGAACAGCATGTATGCGTGGGATCTGTACGGGACAAGGGATTCAGAGCTCTTTGGGAATCCGACGTCTTTAACCGGGTGCGAAGGGAAATCGCGAGAGATGATCGGTGCCGCTGCCTGTATAACAATACGGCGCTGATCAGCCGGTATGGCCGATGGTTGGAGAGGACCACCGCTGCCGGTTTGGAGAAGACTCTGGTGCGTGTATCTGGCCTGTTCCACCATGGCCCGAAATTGCCGGGAGACGACCGAGTCGATTCCGGCAGCGGCTTTACTATAACTAAACCGCAAACCCGTTTGCCTGAAACGGAGTGATGGAGATAGTGCCCATCCACCACTGAATTCGGGCAATGAGCGAGTTTCCGATCAAGAAATGAGATGGACAGAGAAGAAACCCGCGAGCCGAGAATGGGGGATCGCAAATGCCAGACGAACCTGGAATGAGACAAGGGCTCCCGGCTGAGAGAACGTGGGCCGATGAGTTTTCGAGAAAATTGATCGAGTCCTCTCCCATAGGTATCTATATCGTGCAGGAGGGAAAATTCAAGCTGGCCAGCCCCGAATTCCAAAGGATTACCGGCTACCCTGAAGTGGAACTCTTGGGCAAGGATGCAGCGGATCTGGTCCACCCTGAAGACAGGGAGAAGGTGCGAAATGCAGCGGCTGCCATGCTGAGAGAGAGTCGCCTTTCTCCTTATGAATTCAGGGCCATAACCAAGAACGGGAAGATGAGGTGGATTCTGGAAACAGTTACCTCCATCCGGTACCAGGGGCTGCGGGCCGCCTTGGGACATTTTGTCGACATAACAGACCGCAAGGAAAAAGAGGCCGCTGTGGCTGCCATAAAGGAGCGGCTTGCAGTCACCCTGGGCTCTATCGGCGACGGCGTGATTTCTACGGACACCAGCGGAACTGTTACCTTGATGAACAAGGCAGCAGAGGCAATGACCGGCTGGAAGGAACAAGAGGTAATCGGCAGGCCTCTGAGTGAGATCTTCCGCATCATCAATGAGAAGACGCGGCAAGTGTGTGTCAACCCTGTGGAACAGGTTCTCGAAAGAGGAGAGGTAGTGGGCCTTGCAAACCACACGGTATTGATCTGCAGGGACGGCTCTGAAAGGATCCTGGCGGACAGCGGCGCACCTATCTGTGACAAAGACGGGCGAATTATCGGCGTTGTTTTGGTGTTTCGCGACGTCACCGAGCAAACAGAGACGGAACGCCGGTTGTCGCAGAGATTAAGAGAGAGTGAAAAAAAGTATCGGGATCTTTTCGAGCATGCCATTGATGTTATTTTCACACTCGATACGGACGGAAAGTTTGTCGAGGTCAACGATGCATTTCTGAAAGAGGGCGGTTATGAGCGAGACGAAATCATCGGCCATCATTTTGGTTTTTTAGTGCCCCCTGATGATATGCCGGTGGTATCCGAAGCGTTTGACAAGGGCAGAAATGGTGAAACATGGAGGTTCGAAATACGTGCAAAAAAGAAAGACGGCGCAGTTCAATGGTTTTCATTTATCAATCGCCCGCTTTTCAACGACAGTGGAGAAGTGGTCGCCATACACGGTATCGCCAGGAACATTGATGAAAAGAAGCGAACCGAGGAAGCCCTGCGGGAAAGTGAGGAAAAATTCCGGATCACCTTCGAGAGCTCCCCGGATGCGGTCACCATTTCACGGCTGGAGGACGGACGATATATTTACGTCAACAGCGCTTTTTCCCACTTAACCGGATATTCGGAAGAAGAAGCCGTTGGCAAGACAACCTTAGACCTGGACCTCTATGCCAACCCGGCCGAAAGAGAAAACCTCCTAGCCGCCCTGAAAGACAAGGGCGTTGCCGATGGATTTGAAATGCAATTTCGGGTGAAAGACGGACATGTCCTCGATGCCCTGCTGTCGGGCAAAATCTTCAGGTATGGAAAAGAGGACTGCCTGGTAGCGATCACGAGAGACATCACACAGTTCAAGAAGGTCCAGGAAAAACTCCGCCTGTCGGAGAAAAGCTATCGGAACCTCTTCGACTCGGTATCTGATTTGATCTACACCCAGGACCTTGAAGGCCGTTTCACCAATGCAAACAGGGCCCTTGCCTGCATATTCGGTTATGAGCTTGATGAGTTTATCGGCCGCAAGGCATCTGATTTCATGAAGCCGGAACTCAAGGAGTCTTTCAATACCACGTATCTTGAGAGGCTTAGGAAACAAGGTCGCTACGAGGGGGTCTCGAGCTACTTTACCAAAGGCGGGCGGAAAATATACCTCGAGTATCGGAGCAATCTGATAGAGCCGGAAGAGGGAGAACCCTTTATCAGCGGGATAGCTCGGGATGTGACCGACCGTATCCTGGCCGAGAGGGAGGTCAAGAGACTTCAAGGCCAGATGCTCCAGGCCCAGAAGATGGAAGCCATCGGGACCCTGGCAGGAGGGATTGCCCATGATTTCAACAACCTCCTCCAGGCGATCCTTGGATACACGCAGATCCTTATTATGCCGAAGGATGAAAGTGATCCGGATGTATCGAGTCTCCGACAAATAGAGAAGGCGGCCAACAGGGCCAGTGAGCTTACCCAACAGCTCCTCACCTTCAGCCGTAAGGTGGAGAGCAAACCGAGACCTGTGAACCTCAATCAGGAGGTTGAGCAGGTTGAAAAACTCCTCAAGAGGACGATCCCCAAAATGATCGAGATAGAACTCCACCCGGCAGAAGACCTTGAAACAATCAGCGCCGACCCTGCCCAGTTGGAGCAGGTGATAATGAACCTGGGAGTGAACGCGAGGGATGCCATGCCGGAAGGCGGGAAACTGCTCGTTGAGACGGAAAGCGCATTGATGGACGAGGCCTATTGCCGTGACCACCTGGGTGCAAGAGCAGGCAAGTATGTGCTGCTGACCATTTCGGATACGGGTCTGGGAATGGACAAGAAAACCCTTGAACATATCTTCGATCCATTCTTTACCACCAAAGAAGTGGGAAAGGGGACCGGTCTCGGACTTGCAATGGTCTACGGCATTGTCAAGAGCCACGGGGGCTATATCATGTGCTACAGTGAACCCGGAGAGGGGACCGCTTTCAAAATTTACTTTCCGGTCATGGAAGGAGAGCACACAGACATAAGGGCCGAGACAAGACGTGCTGAACCAGTGCCTGCGGGCGGCCGCGAGACTATTTTGCTGGTCGATGATGAAGAACTGTTGCGGAATGTCGGGAAGGAGATGCTGGGGAGGTTCGGGTATACCATCCTCCTTGCGCCGGACGGGGAGGGCGCCCTTGAGGTCTACCGAGGAAAGTCGGCGGATATTTCCCTGGTTATCCTGGATCTCATCATGCCGGGTATGGGAGGTGAGAAATGTCTTGGGGAGATCCTGAAATTGAATCCCCGGGCAAAGGTGGTGATAGCAAGCGGGTATTCAGTAA
>CAZEGG010000191.1:0-7120 GCA_964511755.1 uncultured Desulfobacteraceae bacterium
TATGCGTATGTTGAGAAGCACAAGGCATGAGAGGCGTTGACCGGTTGTGCCGGTTGGCCCGTTGTGGCCGTTGTTCGTGGAAGATGTGAAATGGATGTTTCCGGATAAAATCGGGCGCTTCAATCAGATCTGCCGGACGCGCGCAGTAACAACATACGACAGACAACAAACGACGAACAATTAGGGGGAGGCAGGCATGGCTGAAGACCTCAAGAAGGCATACCGGACCGTGATGGATGACCACTTTCCCGAATCCATGAGCATCCGTTTCGGGGACCAGACGCTCGTCTACCGGAAGCGCACCTGGAAGATCCGGGATGAAAAGACCGGGGACGTCATAGAGAAGGGGCTCCGGTACGGAGAAAATCCCGGACAGGAGGCCGCCCTCTATGAACTGGTGAACGGGAACCTGGCGCTGGGAGATTGCCGTTTCATCGAGCCCGGCCTGGGTTTGGTGTCGGCCATCACCGAAGAGGACATGATCAGGAGCGGGAAACACCCCGGCAAGACCAACCTGACGGACGTGGACAATGCCCTCAACATCATGAAATATCTCACTGCGGGACCGGCTTCCGTCATAGTAAAGCACAACAACCCCTGCGGCGTGGCCTACGGCTCCAGCCTTTCCGACGCCTATGACCGGGCGAACATGGCCGACCGCATCGCCGCTTTCGGCGGCTGTGCCCTCTTCAACCGGCCGGTGGATCTCCCCACTGCGGAAATGATCGCGGAGAACTACCTCGAGGTGGTAGCGGCCCCGGATTTCGAGGAGGGGACCGTCGAACGGCTCGCTGCGAGGGCCAATCTGCGCATCATCCGCGTTGCCCGCATGGACCGTCTTACCGGGTACCGGTCAACCCGCTTCGTGGATTTCAAGTCACTGATCGACGGCGGGATCATAGTCCAGCAGTCCCCTCTGAACGTCATCGCGACAGCCGATGATTTCAAGCCGGCTGCCTGCGAATACAAGGGGAGGACCTACACCATCGAACGGGCCCCGACGAAGGAAGAATACGCCGACATGCTTTTCGGATGGCAGGTGGAGCAGGGCATCACCTCCAATTCGGTCATCTATGTCAAGAACGGCGTAACCGTGGGAATCGGGACCGGCGAGCAGGACCGGGTGGGTGTGGCCGAGATCGCCATCTTCAAGGCGCACACCAAGTACGCCGACGCCCTCTGTTTCAGGAGACATGGCCGTTCCTACAAGGAACTGGAGCTGATGGTCGGAAAAGGCGAAAAAGACCGCTCACTCCTCCAGGAAATCGACCGGGATACGAAGGAAGCGAAGGGCGGTCTGGCGCGCGCAACGATGGTTTCCGATGCCTTCTTCCCGTTCAGGGACGGCGTGGACGTGGCCATCCGTGAAGGGATCCGGGCCATTGTCCAGCCCGGCGGATCGCTGCGGGATTACGAGGCCATCGAGGCCTGCAACGAGGCCGATCCGCAGGTCACCATGGTATTCACGGGCCAGCGGGCCTTCAAGCATTAGCCGCGCATCGTGCGGGGGTCATGGGGTGGGAGACTTTCCCGTGGAATCCCGATGCACTTCCACCTGCAGTCTTGAAAGGTAAAAGGACGCATGCCGAAATTGATCAAAGAAAAAGGTGAAAAGGGAAGACTTCACATCCAGACGCCCCTGATGGGAGAGTCGTTGGTCAGCAAAGAGTTTCTGAAAAGAACAGAGGCCAGGGAATACTTCCGGATGCAGCCCGAGATAAATGTGCTCAAGATCGGGGGGCAGAGCATCATCGATCGCGGAGCCGAAGCCGTTCTCCCCATCCTGGACGTACTCATCGAGGCAAAAGAGAAGTACAAGATCATCCTGATGACCGGCGGCGGCACCCGGGCCAGGCATGCGTACAGCATCGGAATCGATCTGGGAATGCCTACCGGCGTTCTTTCCAAGTTGGGGGACAAGGTCTCCTGGCAGAATGCGGAGATGTTGAGCGTACTGCTGGCGAAACATGGGGGCGTGAAAATCGGTCACGGGGACAACCTGGAGCAGTTAACAATGTTCTGCCGGCTCGGGTATCTCCCCATAACCTATGGAATTCCCCCCTACGGCTACTTTGAGCATCCCGCGGAAGTGGGATCGATTCCTCCGCACCGCACGGATTGCGGGGCGTTTCTCCTGGCCGAGAATATCGGTGCCCGGTCGCTCATTTTTCTGAAAGACGAAAAAGGCCTTTTTGACCGCGACCCCAAGAAAGTGAACAGGGAAGACAGGAAAACCATGAAATTCTACGGCAGGATTTCTGCCAAGGAACTTCTGGACCTGGAGCTGGACGATCTGATCATAGAACGTCCTATTCTCACGTTTCTCCAGAGGGCCAAGTGTCTGAAGGAACTTCAGATTATCGATGCCCTTCGGCATCCTGAGCATATCCTTGCGGCCCTCGATGGAGAACACGTGGGAACAATCATTTATAGGGAGCCGTGACGGAAATCCTGGTAGTGATACGGGCCTGCCGGGAAAATTCGGCCTACTTGGATTCTTTCTTTTTTTCGGCCTTGAAGTAGACCACTTCGGCCCCGACCGCCTCGGCCAGTTGATCCAACTCCTTCTTGCGCATGTGATGAACATGGATCTTGAGATCACCGCCGCTGACCGCGACCACCCTGAAGCGAGGCTTCTTTTCTCCCTTTTCTATTTTTCGCCTTTCACGCACAAAGATCCTGGATGCCATGGTACCTCCTTATTGCATGGAAGTTCTGGTAAAATGACAACGTTGATGATATTATATGTAGACGAATGATAGATCCTATGAGGATATATGTCAACAAAAAACAAGCCCGGATCAAAAAAGAAAATATCGCATCCGCTCCACGGAAGACAGGAACGGTACATTCAGCCGTCCATCCTGCTGGGTTTGCTTCGTAAGGAATCCTACGGATATGAACTTATCCAGAATATTCAGAAGTTCGGCTTTGTCGAAGGCAATGCCCCCCCGGGAATGATCTATCGTCACCTGCGCCAGCTGGAACAGGACGGTCTCGTTCTTTCCACGTGGGAAACCGAGGGCTCAGGGCCGGCGAAGAGGGTGTACACGCTGACGGACGAGGGCAAGGAACTGCTCGCCATCTGGATTGACTACCTGAGAAAACAGGCGAAGAACATCGAGGCTTTCATCAACTATTTCGAATCGTTGGAGAAATAGAGCGGGCTGTCCCTATGAGCAGACATCTTCAGTTCAATCGTATGGAACTTGCCGGGTCCCTGGGCGACTTCGGAACCATACTGCCCCTTGCCCTGGGAATGATCATCATCAACGGCCTGGATCCCCTCTCGCTCTTCTTTTGCGTCGGCGTGTTCTATCTGTTTTCCGGACTCTATTTCAGAGTGACCGCGCCGGTCGAACCGATGAAAGTCATCGGCGCTTACGCGGTCGCCACTGGAATCAGCGCATCGCTGCTCTATGCCTCAAGTGCGCTCATAAGCTT
Source organism: uncultured Desulfobacteraceae bacterium (assembly GCA_964511755.1). Taxonomy (GTDB): domain Bacteria; phylum Desulfobacterota; class DSM-4660; order Desulfatiglandales; family Desulfatiglandaceae; genus B46-G9. The sequence continues at coordinate 3,445 of CAZEGG010000191.1, forward strand.
TTCCCTGCTCCTGATCGGGGGCACGGGGGCCATCACGTTCCTGGGTCGCTATGTCCCGAAGCCGGTAATCCGCGGCGTGCAGCTCTCCACCGGCGTCCTGCTCGTGTCTCAGGGCGTCAAACTCATGCTCGGAACCTCCAAGTTCCAGATCATGAAGAAGGCGGCAGAACCCTACCTGGCCGTACAGAGCGTGGGTCCCATCCCCGTAGGTATCTTGATCGGGGTTGTCCTTGCCGCACTGACCCTCCTGCTGCTCGAAAACAGGAAATTCCCCGCCGCCCTGGTCATAGCGTTGATCGGCCTTGCCACGGGTTTCCTGCTTGGGACCCATGAAGGACTGGACCAACTCACGATCGGCTTCAATCTGCCCGAGTTTCTTCCCAAGGGCATTCCCTCTGTTGCCGACTTTACCGGTGCGTTGGTGATCCTGGTTCTCCCCCAGATACCCATGACCCTCGGAAACGCCGTCATCGCAAATGCCGATCTCTCCCACGAGTATTTCGGGGAGACGGCGAAAAGGGTTACCTACCCCAGGCTCTGCATCAGTATGGCTGTCGCCAATTGCCTGAGTTTCCTGCTTGGCGGAATGCCCATGTGTCACGGGGCAGGAGGGCTGGCTTCCCGGTATCGTTTCGGTGCGCGCACCGCGGGTTCCAACATCCTGAGCGGCATCATTTTTCTGGGACTTGCCGTGCTGCTCGGCCGGAGTTCCCTGTCCGTTCTGTATTTTCTTCCCATGTCGGTCCTGGGCGTGCTGCTCGTTTTTGCGGGAAGCCAGCTCGCCCTGACCCTGCTCGACATGAAAACCAGGAAGGATCTGTTCATTCCCCTTATTATCGTCGGCATAACCCTGGCTTCCAATCTTGCGGTTGGGTTCGTGACCGGAATCGCCCTGGCGTATGCCCTGAAATCGGAGAGATTATCCGTCTAGCCGTGCAGGAGATGTTTCAGGCAGGGTATCTGTTTTCCCCTTGCAAAAGATTCCAGTGGTTGGGCATAATAATGAGACGCTCTTGAATCCTCCTGTGCGCAGCCCGGATCCGGACCGGTGTCTCGGGCCTCTCTTGCTGCAGCTGATACCCGGAATCCGGTTCTTTTGGGCAGGGCCAGAATCGTGAGGTCAGAAAGGAGAGGACATGGCTTTAAGAAAGATCTTGGTGCCTTTCAATTTTTCCATACAGGATGAAAAGACCCTCCATTTCCTGATACGGAGCTTTGCCGAAGACCACCTTGCCCGAATCACGCTTTTTCATGTGTATACTTCGCTGTCGGACATGGATGCCTATGCAAACCCCGCCCTGGTTCGACTGCGGGGTACCGTTGCGGCATTCGCATCAGAACTCCCGGAGAAGAAAAGGACTTTCGAGCAGGTCAGGGCCGATCTCATCGAGAACGGCTTTTCAGAAAACCGGGTCGAGTATGAACTCAAGGCCCAGCAGAGCAGTATCGGAGAAGAAATCGTGGCCAAGGTCCTCGAAGGCGGTTATGACACGATCGTGCTGGGGTACAGACCCGGCTGGATCTCCCGCGCGTTCACCCGAAGCGTCCATGAAAAAGTCCTGGGGGCACTGAGGAACAAGATCATCACCATTGTTACCTGAAAAACGAAAGGTCGATTCTGCCTGCAGGCACAAGACCTTAAGGACACGGAGCACTACATGACCGGTAAAGACAAGATCGATATTGACACCTTCAAGATTGTTACCCAGTCCATAGCCGAATCCAAGGATCTCGAATCCATGGCCGACCAAATATGCCGGCTCCTGGTAGCAACCCTGGGAATAAAAGGCTGTATTCTCTACCTGCGCAGCCGGGATACGAATGAGCTGCAACTCCTGGCCGGCTACGGTCCGAGTCGGGAATACATGACAAAGGGTCCGGTCCTCGCAGACAGAAGCATAGCGCGCAGCCTGGAAGGAAAGACGGTGATCATCAGGGATACTGCCGAGGAACCGGAGAAGCTTCAGTACCCCCTGCAGGCAAAGAAGGAGGGGATAGGGGCGATCCTTTCAATTCCCGTCATGTTCTCGGGGCAGGCCGTGGGAGTGCTGAGACTTTACCATGGAGAGAAGTGGGACGTCTCTGAGAATGACGTGAACACGCTTCTGATCCTGGCTGAAATAATCGGGTTGGCCTTGAGGTACACGAGTCTCCTCAAGGCTGCCACAGCCTTCAACATGGTCCTCAAGGATCTCCCGGTAGATCTGGGTTGAGAAAGCATATCCTTGAAGGATCAGGGCGTTCTCTGGAATGGAGGACCGGGAGGACAGGATGAGGATCATTTTTTTTGCCGGCAAAGGGGGCGTTGGCAAGACGAGTGTTGCCGCGGCAACCGGACTGAAGGCCGCGCAATTGAACAAGCGCACCATCATCCTTTCTCTTGACGTGGCCCACAGCCTCTCGGATATCTTTGATCTTAAAAAAGACCTCCTGGACCAGAACAAGGGAAAACCCGTAAAGGTCTCGAAAAATCTCTGGATCCAGGAACTGGATATCCAGGAAGAGATCGAAAAGAACTGGGGCGCCATTCACAAGTACGTCTCAACCCTTTTCAACACCAGCGGCCTTGACGAAATCCTGGCCGAGGAACTGGCCGTCCTGCCGGGGATGGAAGAAATCAGCCTGCTCCTCTACATCAACCAGTATGTTCGGGACGAAGAATACGACGTCATCATACTGGACTGCGCCCCGACAGGGGAGTCCCTCCGGTTCATCAGCATTCCCACGACCCTCGAGTGGTACATAAAGAAAATATTCCGGATCGAGAAGACGGTGGCCAGGTATGTGCGTCCGGTTGCCAAGAAACTGTACGACATTCCCCTTCCCGGGAATGACTATTTTGACGCCATCGAACGCCTTTTCCAGCGTTTGAGGGGAGTCGATCAGATCCTGACGGACCCTGAAACTACTTCCGTGCGTCTCGTGACCAATCCCGAGAAAATTGTCCTGAAGGAGACGCAGCGGGCGTTCATGTACTTCTACCTCTACAAGATGCACATCGACGCCGTTGTGGTGAACAGGGTGTTTCCGGAGGAGGTGAATGACCGCTATTTCAGCAGCTGGAGAAAGAGCCAGGAAAAATATTTGTCCCAGGCAAAAGAATACTTCGCTCCCATCCCTGTTTTGCCGCTGAACCTTTTCAAAGATGAGGTTCTGGGCCCGAAACGTCTCATTCGCCTCGGCGATGCGCTCTACGGTGACAGGGACCCATTAGGCTATTTCTTCCCGGGCCAGGCCTTTCAACTGAGCAAGGAAAACGGCGAGTACCGCTTGCGCCTGAAGCTGCCTTTTGTGGATAAACAGAACATTGAGCTGAACAAGAGCTCTGACGAGCTCATTGTTCGGGTGGGAAGTTTCAAGATGCACCTGCTGCTTCCCCGGCAGGTTGCCGCTGCCCCCACGGTCCGGGCACGGCTTGATAACCAGTATCTCCAGGTTTATTTCGGAGGTGAGGAAAATGGCAGAGGAAAAAAAGAAGAAGGAATCGACGGTTGACTGTCCCATGGCGCGGTTTTGCAGGGATCTGGAAAATGCCTTCGGGAAAGAATCCAAATTCGCCGCGCATCTCAGACGTTCGCGCATCGAATTCCTGAAGGGCGTGAAATCCATCGTGGAAGACCGGATAGACTCCCTCGAGAAACGGGCGAACAAAAAGGAAAAGGGGAAAAAAATAGAA
>CAZEGG010000192.1:0-7104 GCA_964511755.1 uncultured Desulfobacteraceae bacterium
ACTTATGGTTTCGCCTCAATGTCTTTCCGATTCACATACCGCCTCTGAGAGAAAGAAAAGAGGACATCCCCGCCCTGGTCCATTATTTTATGGAGCGAAAATCCAGAGATCTGAAAATACCGACCCCTCCTCCGCTTGAGGGCGGGGTCATAGACCGGCTGGTCTCTTACGGGTGGCCGGGGAACGTGAGGGAGTTGGAAAACGTGATCGAACGGGCGTTAATCCGGGGGAAAGGTGCCCCTCTGACCTTTCTCGATGTGGATTACCAAAACCCGGCGGAAACCATGCCGATCCAGGATCCTCCCCTGGATACGCTCAAGCTCGATGACGTTCTGTCCATCCATATCCGGCGGGTACTCAGGATGACCAACGGGCGGGTCCACGGGAAAAAAGGGGCCGCCGAGGTACTCGGAATAAATCCCAGCACGCTCAGGAACAGGATGAATAGGCTGGGAATTACTTACGGCAGAGGTGCAACCCGTTCCCACCGGAAAGGGGAGTGAGCCTCCTTCCGAAGCGCGGGGGAGATCAGGTGCCCCTCCCAGGGGAGCTCAGGGAGGGAGCCTTTTCTGGAGTGACTGGCGAGAGGGCACCATCTTTTCGTGACTTATCAGTAGGGGAACCCGCAGCTCGACGAAGTCGGGAATGCGGAGGGGGTAGCTATCCCACGCTGATAAGTCGCTGAAAAGCCCCGCCCGGAAGACTCGGAACGGAATCCCGCCAAAGGCGGGACCCCCTGAGCAGTTACAGGTCTGATCTGTCGAAGGTAATGATCGCCGACACTTTCTTCTCGAGATTCTTCACCTCGTCTACAATGATGCGGGTGTATTCCTTTTCGGGTTCTCCTTCATCGGTCTTTTCATCGAGCCTCCGCGCCAGGCCGCCCACCACCGCCAGCGAATTCCTGCACTCGTGGGCTATCATCTGGGACATCTTGCCCATGGCAGCCAGCCGTTCGGCCTCGATCAGCTTTTTTGCCTTTCGCTCGAGCTCCTCGGTCCGCTCTTTTACTTTTCTTTCCAGATTTCGATTCAGTTCGTTTATCTCCTCGTACAACTGGGAAATCCTGATGGCAATGCCGATCTGGCTGGCGATGATGGTTATGACGTCATTGAATCGCTCATGGAAGTAGCTCTTCTTCCTGCTGCCAGTGACAAGAACGCCGATGTGCTCTCCTTCTACGATGATCGGGGCGAGGGCGAATGATCTGATGTTTTCACCGACGCTCCTGGCCGTGGATATGGGCTTGTCCATCTCATCGGAATCGTTGATGATGACTATTCTGCCGGTCAGGAAAGTCTCTCCGGAATAGCAGTCCAGGGACGGCTTCCTGGTAGCCTGCTCTATGAAGGCCCGGCTCAGCCCGCGATGACTCCTGATTCTCAGATTACCGTCCTTGTCGAGGAGACGGACCGAACAGGCGTCCAGCTTGAACTCCTCCACGAGAAGTCCCATGATGGCATCCAGGACATGCTGCACGGTGAGGAGAGAAGAGACGAATCTGGTAATTTCCTGCAGGATCCTGATCTTCTGCTCTGCTTCCTTCAGTTGTCTTGTGGTCTCCATGTGAAAGTAATCCTCTTTCAGCTCAGATGCGCTGTCTTGGATCGATCGGGCTACTTGCGAAATCTTCAGGTCTCCGTTCCAAGAAATTCAAGAATATCTCCCCGCCTTCTCTCAACCGCCCGGTATCCCATGTCGATCGTCCGGTTGATCTTGCTCTTATCCCTGGTGATAAAAGGGGCCGGCGGCATTCTGTCGGGGCTGATGATGACGGCCCGGGGAGGGACCTCGTTTACCAGGCGTTCAAGGCGGGAAACTTCCTCCTTGTACGCCTCCGCGGCCCCCCACAGTTTGCTGAGCATCCAATCGTATTTCTGAAAATACCGCCAGAAGAGGGTCCTCTCAAGCCAGCTCGGGGAATCGCTGTCGCAGTTCTCGGGCCGTGAGAGAATTCCAAGGATCTTGTGGATTCCCTGATCCAGCAGGAATTTCGCCGGGAGAGGATTGATCGTCCCTGCATCCACGCATTCAATGCCGTTTACCCGCACCGTTTTCGGATAGCAGCCTGGCACGGCAAGACAGGCATTGAATATCAGGTAGCAATCTTCCCTCTCCAGGCTCAGAAACGCCAGATTTTCCCGATTGATGTCGGTTGCCGCAAAAAGGCATTTCATGGGATTCATTCTCAGCGATGCCATGTCCAGGGGGTACCGTTTCTTGAACACATCATACACAAGATAGTCAATGTCAAGAACGGGCTTTGTCATGGATAATCGAAGGGATGCGGCGGGGATGTTGCGGTAGCAGACAAGATGGGACGTATTCAGTTCCTCACGCCAGACCTGCTCCATCTCCTCACGCTGTCCGCAGGCGAAATAGGCGAGCGTAGGCACGCTCGCCGAGACCGCGAGAGCCGTATGGAAACAACGATCAAGGCCCAGATCCATGAGGGCCATCACGGCCCCGGCCACGAATCCGGCCCGGAGCCCGCCTCCTTCAAGAATGAGCCCCAGCTTCTCCATCTACTCTCTTCCACCCGGACAATGAATCCGCTTCCCGATCAAAACCAGCAAAGATCCAGGTCCAGAAAGCCTGGTTTTGGGTCACCTCTGGAAGGGCTTGTTTGTCCTTGTATCTCCAGAGTGACTAGAGTGCCTAAAACAACTTCCCCTGTTCTCCTTCATCCTCTTCGTCCGGGATACATGCCTCCTCCATCGGGAAAGTATTGGATTTGAGAAAGTAGCGTTCGAAGAGGCGGCTGTAATCCGTCCACGCACCTTCCCTGCCGTCCCTCTCAAAAAGACGCCCAAGGCCGTTCACCTTTGCGTCCAGGTCGTCCGCCAGATGGAGGACGAAGGCCTCCAGAAATTTCGGCCGCTTGGGGGAACCGAACTCGTACTCTCCATGATGGCTGAGGATGAGGTGTTTCAAACGTGCCGCCAGGTCTTGCGGGAATGTCTTCATGGACCGGAGCTTTTCTTCCATCATGAGGGTCCCCTGCACAAGGTGTCCCACGAGCCTCCCTTCGCCGGTGTAGTCGATCTGCAGGTCCCAGCTCAACTCCTTGACTTTTCCGATATCGTGGAGAAACCCCCCGGCAAGGAGAAGATCCCTGTCCAGGTGCGGATAATGATCCGCAACCTGCCGGATTATCCCGCACACCGACAAGGTGTGTTCCAGGAGTCCCCCAAGGTAATTATGATGGAAATTCTTGGCGGCGGGGGCCCTTTCAAAGAGGTGCATGAATTGCGCGTCCAGAAAGAACTTCTCGATCAGGGCCTTCAGGTTTGGATTCCGGATCTCCAGCATGAGTTCCCGGAGACGCATCACCATGACCCCCGACGTCTCTGCCGAAGACTCCAGAAAAAGGGCGCTGTCCACCTTGTCCGCCACTGTCTCGAGTCCCGAGAGCGTCAGCTGGATACGGCCCCGGTAGGAAGTGGCGTTCCCCCGTATATGGAGTATATCCCCGGTCTTGAACCGGGAGGAAATCTCTTCGGCGCTGTCCCATACCTTGGCTTCCACGTCACCGGTGCGGTCCGCCAGCAAGACGGTCAGAAAGGCGTCGCCTCTTCTGGTGCTCGCCAGCCGTTTCTCCCGCACCGCGTACAGGCCCTGGACGGTATCACCTTCTTGGATATCCTTGATCCAAGTATGGGGAATATCAGTCGTCAAAATCGCCCGAAGCTCCCTTGTGAAAATTCAGATTTTTTGCGCGTGCGAGGATGTTGGCCTCGGTCCATTCCGCCGGATCCTCGATTCTGGCGGCCTTCGGCCCCAGGGCGAAAGAACCTGCCTGCAGGATCGCCTCAATGGCGAGCGGTGCGGTATCCCGGGCGTTGAAGACCTCGCTGAGGAGTTCATACACAAAGTCCTCCACACCCTGCACCATCCTTTCACGAATATCTCCCGGGAGACCGAGGAGCCTGTTTTCAAAAGGGAGGTTCAGTTTCTTATAATTGCCCCCTTTCAGCCCCTTGTCCTTGGCGTAGCCCACCATCTCATTCCACATGGACTCGGTGACCCCCTTGTCGGGCATCTTGATAAATTCACCGTTTTCATCAAGCTGGGCGTTCCCGTAGTCGTTCACTTTGACGCCCCAGGAGATCATTTGAAGCGCCGTGGCAACATTTGCCTTTGTGGTGCGGGTTTTCACGGCGATTTGACGGAGCCGCTCCGAACTGTTTCCCGAGGTGCCGTGCTGGGCGCCGGAGACCTTGTAGGGAGCAAGGGCCTCGTGTATCTTCGCGGTGAGCGGCACCTGTATCCCCTCGTCGCTGGCCTCGATGCCGTGGGTCGTTCCGTTGTTGAGGGCGATCCAATCGGGAAAAAAATCGTGGGCGTTCAGGCCTTGAATAAGGAACAGGGCCTCGTCCACCGTGGAAAGGCCTTCTTTTCCCTTGATCTCTCCCACTTCCGTTTCATGGCCCGCCCAGGGCGGGATGTACGGGGTCAATGTCAGGTTGGCCAGGAGGTTTTCATCGTCCGGCAGGTGAGAGGCGTCTATGGCTATTGACGTAATGCCTGCATCGAACAGGGATGGAATCTCCGTCTTGGCCTTTTCCACATCATCGGGACCCTTGATGCCGTAATGATCTGCGTGGATGGCAATGGGCACGGTGATACCCAGTTCATTGCAGATCGCATCCGCCTGGGTTGCCAGGTTCCAGAAATTCGTGGCACAGTACGCAGAACCCCCTCCCTCGGACTTGGCGATTTCCAGGATAATGGCCGCATTGGCCCGCTGCGCCGCTCTCAGGGCACCTCTGATCACGAAATGATTTCTCCCGTTTGCTGCGATGGTCATGGCCTTCCTTTTGGCCAGCATGGCCCTGTCGACGGCCTTCCCACTCACGATCAGCGCCTTCGAATGGGGAAAAAGCCGGGCGATATTCGGCGGCCTTCCGATCTCGACCGCTTTCTCAAAATCTCTCGATCCATACCCCCTATCAGATGTCATCTCTCCATCCTCCTTCCCGTCCCGCCGCATTTCTCACCGGCAATTTGCTTCGCCGCTCCTCAGGGGAAGCGGCGAGGAATGCGGGTTAGAAATTCTAACATTCCCCCTTGTGAGGTTCAACAATGACCTTTATACACTCGTGTTCGACCGGCGAGGCAACCCACTGGAACGCATTTGCGCCTTCTCTCATCCCCAGCCGGTGGGTCACCAGTTTTTCAACCGGAATGTCCCTCGCGTTCATGAGCCTGATGGCGGTCACACAGTCTCCCGGGCTGCCCGCATACGTACTCGTCAGCGTGATCTCCGTCCTCCAGAAGAGTTCGTTGATGGTGCCGGGAATCGTTGCGGTTTCCGAGGCCCCTCCAAAAAAGAGAACTGTTCCTCCCCGTTCCACGCATCTCATGGCCAGCGGGATAAAACCATCGAAACAGATGATAACCAGGTCTGCGAGACGCTTATCGTTTGCCTCTTTCAGGGTTTCAACAAGGTTTTCGTCCGCTCGCATGGCCAGGTGCGCGCCCATCTCCCTCGCTTTTTCGAGACGGAAGGGGATCGTATCGGCCGCAGCCACCAGGCCGGCCCCGAGGGCACGGGCGAGCGCCACATGAAGCAGGCCGGATATGCCGCTCCCGAGCACCAGGACCGACTGCCCCGGCATGAGCCGGGCATTCTTCTGTCCCCGGTACACGCAGGCTACCGGCTCCATGAACGAGGCCTCTTCATACGAGAGGTTCTCCGGGATCGAAAACACTCCCCTGTCCACATTGATAGCGGGAACGCGCACGTATTCCGCGAATCCGCCGGGATCGAACCGGGTCCCCCTGAGGAGGGTCTCGCACACCGTGGAGTGCCCGCTGAGGCAGTAGTGACAGGTATTGCAGGGCACGTGGTGTGTGGCGGCAATGCGATCACCCGGTTGAAACTTCTCCACACCGGGTCCGACCTCCACTACTTCACCCGCCACCTCGTGTCCTAGGACCAGCGGGACCTTGTCGCGCCGGTACCATTCCATGACATCACTGCCGCAGATCCCGCTGGCAACCACCTTCATGAGCAACTCACCCGGGCCCGGCTCGGGCACAGGCATCTCTTCCAGCCGGACGTCACGATTGCTGTAGTACATCAAAACGCGCATGACGGGTCATTTCCTCATGGGTTGCCGTTTTCGCCCTGCCTGCTCATCTCAAACACGTCCAGGGCCTCCTCGGGTCCCGCACCGGAATGAATAACCGCATTGAGGGCCTTCATCATGGCAACCGGGTGCGGATGCTGCCAGACATTTCGGCCCAGGTTCACGCCGATGGCCCCTTTTTGCAGTCCGTCGTACACGAACTGGAAGACTTCCATGGCGGTCTCACATTTCGGACCTCCCGCTATCACCACGGGCACGGGACACCCGCTTGTAACCTTGTCAAAGTCCTCCGGGCAGTAGTAGGTCTTGACGACCTTCGCTCCCAATTCCGCGGCTATCCTGCAGGCGAGCGCCAGATAACGCGCGGTCCGTTTTTCCATTTCCTTCCCTACCGCGGTCACCGCCATGACCGGAATGCCGTAATCCTCGCACACGTTCACCAGATCTGAAAGGTTTTCCAGGGTCTCTTTCTCGTAATCGCTCCCCACAAAGATGGAAAGGCCCACCGCAGCCACGTTCAGGCGAATCATCTCTTCGACCGACGTGGTAATTACCTCGTTGGCAAGATCTTTTCCCACTACGCTCGTCGCCCCGGAAACCCTCAGAATTACCGGTGTCTTCGCGTCCGGATCTACGCAGCTCCGCAGAACCCCTCGGGTGACAAACAACCCGTCCGCATAGGGAAGGAGTTCCCGTATGGTCTCTCCCGGCTGTTCCAGGCAGTGGGTGGGCCCTTGGAAGTAGCCGTGATCGATAGGAAGGAACTGGCAGTGGCCATCCTCCCGGACGAGACGGGAAAGTCGGTTTCTCATTCCCCAGTCAAGCGTATCCAGACCCTTCATGGCTTTCTTCCTCGAAAGGGTCTTCGCCGTGGGGAGTTCGCTCGCACTCCGTGCGTCCAGGATACCTTCTGCGTCAGCCATTTTCTCTCCTCCGTTTGTCCAGGGCAACCCCTTTATGTTTGTAAATACAAATTGTTAAGCTATCCCGCTTTGGATGTCAAGCGGAT
>CAZEGG010000193.1:0-7103 GCA_964511755.1 uncultured Desulfobacteraceae bacterium
CCGAATCCTGCAGGAATCTTGAAGTGATGGTGAAAAAGGCCTCGGTCCTCCAATCTGAAACCGGCATCCGGCTGCTGTGGGGCACAGCCAATCTTTTCGGGAACTCTCGCTACTCTCATGGAGCGGCGACCAATCCCGATGCACATGTTTTTGCCTACGCTGCAGCTCAGGTCAAACATGCCATCGCCGCAACAAAGGAACTTGGAGGCGCCAATTATGTTTTCTGGGGAGGGCGGGAAGGCTATGAAACACTCCTCAACACAGACATGCAGCATGAAGAAGAGCAGATGGCGCGGTTTTTTCACATGGTTGTAGATTACGCCCGGTCCATTGGGTTTGAAGGACAGTTTCTGATCGAGCCGAAGCCAAAAGAGCCCACCAAGCACCAGTATGATTTCGACGCTGCTACGGTACTCGGTTTTTTGAGACGGTATGATCTGCTGGATCATTTCAAGCTCAATATAGAAGCCAACCACGCCACTCTGGCCGGACACTCGTTCGAACACGACCTGACCGTGGCGGCAATCAACGACAGGCTGGGAAGCATTGATGCCAATGTGGGCGATCCATTGTTGGGTTGGGATACTGACCAGTTTCCGAGTGATCCTTTGTCGAGCACTCGCGCTATGCTGGTGGTCCTGAAAACGGGCGGGCTGGGGAGTGGAGGATTGAATTTTGATGCCAAGCCTCGGCGGGGTTCTTGTGACGAGATGGATCTGTTTTATGCTCACATTTGCGGCATGGATACATTTGCCCGGGGCCTTCTGTCCGCGCAGAAAATCATTGATGACGGCATCCTGGATGATTTTGTCCGACGCCGTTATGCCAGTTATGAGAGCGGCATCGGCCGGGAAATATTCTCGGGGAAGGCCTCCTTTGACACTTTGGAGAAATATATCCTTGAAAGAGGTGCACCCACGCCTCAAAGCGGTCGCCAGGAAATGCTGGAAGGCATTCTCGGAACCTATATAGTCTGATGCTCTGGAAACAAAAAGGCAGCAACACAAAGATTCCAATACTCATGTCAGGCGTCAACAGAGGGATGATATGCAGGAGGATCAATTATACCTTGGCATAGACAGCGGCACCCAAGGCACCAAGGTCATTGTGTACAGCAGGATGCGGAGCAGCATTCTTGCTTCCGCCTATGCAGAGCATCAGATGATAGAAAACAACCAGGGAAAGCGGGAACAGGATCCTGCCTGGTGGCTCGAAGCGTGCGAATCCGCGATGGACACGGTGCTGCGGAACAGGGCTGTCAAGAGAAGCCACGTGTGCGCCATCGGGGTTTCAGGGCAGCAGCACGGCATGATTGCCCTGGATGCAGAGGATAAGGTAATACGCCCTGCGAAGCTGTGGTGCGATACAGAGACGTCTTCGCAGTGCGATGCCATAACCGAGAATGCCGGAGGAGTGGATCGTGTGATTTCGCTCACCGGTAACGCCATAGCGGCCGGATTCACCGCTTCAAAGATACTCTGGATGAAGCAGCAGGAGCCGGAAAATTACGATCGCCTGAGAACCATCCTGCTGCCTCACGATTATATCAATTTCTGGCTGTCCGGAGTGAAACGCACCGAGTTCGGCGACGCTTCGGGCACCGCCTATTTTGATGTTCGGAAGCGGAGCTGGTCTAAAGAGATCCTGACCGCCATCGATCCTTCCGGGAAACTCGAAGCATGCCTGCCTGAATTGATCCGGTCTGATGAACCGGTCGGCACCATTCGACCGGCCGTTGCCGAGCGGTTCGGTCTGCCCGGCTCAACGATCATATCATCCGGGGGAGGGGACAATATGATGGCGGCCATCGGCACCGGAAATGTTACGCCCGGTATCGTGACCGCCAGCCTCGGAACATCGGGAACGATCTACGCGTTCTCAGATAAACCGGTTGTGGATCCCCAGGGAGAACTGGCTGCATTCTGCTCCAGCAGCGATGGGTGGCTGCCACTGGTCTGCACCATGAATGTGACCGTATCCACGGAGCTGGTGAGAGACCTGCTGGGGCTGGAAGTCGAGGCTCTGAACAAAAAGGCATCCACAACTCCTGCGGGTGCCGAAGGTATCATTCTGCTGCCCTATTTCAACGGAGAAAGGACGCCCGCCTTGCCGAGAGCCCGGGCTTCATTCCACGGCCTGACAAGCACGAACACCACTCCGGAAAATTTTTGCAGAGCTGCCATGGAAGGGGCCACCATGGGGCTGCGGTATGGACTGGATGTACTCAGACGGCACGGTGTGGCCCCGACGGAGGTCCGCCTGGTGGGCGGCGGCGCGAAAAGCACCTTGTGGCGACAGATAGTTGCAGACCTGTTCGGCTGTTCGGTCATCTGTCCGGTCAGTACCGAAGCAGGAGCAATGGGCGCCGTTATCCAGGCGATGTGGTGCGATTTGAAATTGAAAGGCGAGGGGGAGGAGCTGAAACAGTTGACAGACCGGCACGTATCTCTGGATGAATCCACACGCACCCGGCCCGACGAAGGCCGCACCGGCCTATATGATGAAATATACGGGCGTTATCTCCGACTGAACCGTGCCATGCAGCCCCTCTATACCTGATTGAAGAATTCAGAAGGGAGGCGAGAGAAGTTATATAATTGGTTTCAGACTGTTAAAGGGTGATTTGTACAGTTCCTGGAGAACGAGGCTGGCCGCCCCTCTGGCCCAGTCCGTATCCAGCCACTTTTGAACGATGATTTCCAGGGACTTGAACAGTTCGTGGCTGGTATGCTCCTGTAAGGCCCTGCGCATGGGCTCGAAAAGCAGATCTCCGGCGCGCACCCCTTCACCGGCAATGATGATTTTTTTCGGGTTGAATATCTGGACAAGGCCTGAAATTCCCAGCCCTAGGATCTCGCCGCTCCGTCTGAAAATCTCTCTGAGCGCGGGTTCTCCTTTTCTGGCGAGATCAGTAACATCTTCAATGGTGAGGGACGAGATGTCTTTGCATTTCCAGCGCCCCTCTTCAGCAGCCTTGACACCCGCTTCGAGAACTTTGTAATCGGCGACATAAGACTCTATGCATCCCCGCTTTCCGCATCGGCAGAGTTCTCCGCCGGACTGGATCACAAGGTGGCCGAACTCGGCACCGATTCCATGCTCCCCGCGGTAGATTTGCCCGTTTACCACAATCCCCATTCCGATTCCATGCTCCACCGTTACCACGAGAAAATTGTCCACTCCCATGCCTTCGCCGAACCATTGCTCGGCGAGCGTAACTGTGTTGGCGTCGTTTTCGATGTAGGTGGGTATTTTAAAGCGGGCCTGAATCAGGTCTCTCAGTGAGGAATTGCTCCCTTTGTAGAGGGGCGACCAGTACGTAACGCCATTTCGGCTGTCAACAAAGCCGGGTATGCCGACGCCGATGCCTGAAATCTTCTCTACCCCAAGCTTCGCTTTGGCCACGCAATGGCGAATTCCTTCTTCCATCAGGTCTGCAACGAATTCGGCGGAACGTTTTCCCACTCTGACGGGAACGGTGAGAGAGGAGATAACATCAGCCTGCATATTGGTCACTGCAAAGCTGAGCTGAAATGCGGAAAGCTTAATGCCGACCACATAGGCGGCAGAAGGGTTCAAGGCAAGCATCACTCGGCGTCGTCCTCTCGAACTGGAGGGCTCCGTGTGTTTTTCGAGGATCATCCCTTCTTTGATGAGGGATGCCGTTATATTGGTTACTGCGGCCCTGCTTTGGCCCGTGAGTTGCGCGATCTCAACCCGGGAGATCAGGCCCGCCGTGCGGATGGTGTTCACGATATTGAACTGATTGATAGCTTTGGTTATTTCACGATTTGCGGCCTTCATCATATGTGTTCCATGATTATTTTTAAATTCTAAATTAATTCGCGGAGGATGGTTACGCGCAGCATAATTGTCTCACTGGACACGAAGTTATATTTAAGCCACTGAATAAGTTTAGAATATATAAACTCTTCCTTTGCCGAATCACGGCCCAACAGATTCATGTTGACAAAATATCGAGGTTGTTGCAAGTTAAATTCTACCATTTGATTTATTGTATGAATTAATTTTGAAAGGGGGCTCCATGACACTTGAACGTAAATTGAAGATGGGTATGGTCGGGGGTGGAAAAGACGCCTTTATCGGTGCGGTTCACCGCAGTGCCGCACTGCTTGACGGGAAAGTTGAACTGGTGGCAGGTGCCCTCTCTTCCGATCCGGCAAGGGCGAAGGAGTCGGCCCGGCAATTGCTGCTCAGCGATGCGCGCTCTTATGGGAGCTTTACCGACATGGCTGCTGCTGAATCAGAAATGCCGCCGGGTGAGCGGATCGATTTTGTATCCATCGTGACACCCAACAAGATGCATTTTCCTGTCGCCAAGGCCTTTGCGGAGGCGGGGATCAATATCGTCTGCGAAAAACCCATGACCTACTCTCTGGAGGAGGCCCAGGAACTGATCGACGTGGTCGATCGGTCGGGGATCGTTTTTGCCCTGACACACAATTACACCGGTTATCCCATGGTTAAACAGGCCCGTCATATGGTTCAAAACGGTGAATTGGGCGAAATTCTGAAAATTGTTGTCGAGTATCCCCAGGGGTGGCTGCTCTCTCCCATCGAGCGAGAGGGGCAGAAGCAGGCTTTCTGGCGCACCGATCCCTCCCAGTCGGGTGTTTCCAACTGCATGGGGGATATCGGGTCTCACTGCCACAATCTCGCCTATTATATAACAGGCCTGGAACTGGCCGAGATCTGCGCCGACCTGAAGAGCCTTCATGATCGCCCCCTGGATAACGATGGTAATATCCTGCTGCATTTCGAGAACGGTGCGTGTGGAATCCTACACGCTTCCCAGTTTTCATCCGGAGAGGAAAACAACCTCCGCATTCGAGTCTACGGTGAAAAAGGTGCGCTGGAATGGCACCAGGAGGAACCAAACCATCTCTGGTTCAGGACCAACGACGGGCCCGCCCGACTCTACCGCCGCGGAAACGGATACCTGTGTGAGGCGGCCCAGCGGGCAACCCGGCTGCCGCCGGGACATCCGGAAGCCTTTATCGAGGCCTTTGCCAATATCTATGTGAACGCCACGGATACGATGCGGGCCAGGCTGGAGGGCCGGGAACCCACACCATTTGAGCTTGATTTTCCGACAGTGGTTGACGGAGCGCGAGGGCTCGCATTTATCGAGTCGGCCGTGGAAAGTGGAAAAAGCGATCAGAAGTGGTACCCCATGAAAGCCCATAAATAGAATTCGAGTTTGCGGCAGGCATCGGACAAAGCGGCTGTTTTCAAAACAGTTGGATTGTCATTTATCTTGAACGAGGAGGTATAACATGGCACGACCCGTAACACTCTTTACCGGACAGTTTGCCGATCTTCCATTGGCGGAACTGGCGACCAAGGCAAGCGAATGGGGTTATGACGGGCTTGAACTCGCCTGTTGGGGAGATCATTTCGATCCGTCCAGAGGGGCAACCGATCCGGCCTACTGTGAGGCACAGAAAAGTATTCTCGAGGAGAACAATTTGAACGTCTATGCCATATCCCATCACCTCGCTGGACAGCTGGTGTGCGATCTCAATAACGATGCCCGCTCTGACGGATTTGCACCAGCGGACTGCGCCGGAGACTCGGAAAAGAAAAGGAAATGGGCGGTGGAAACCATGAAGGAGACGGCAGTCGCAGCCAAGAACATGGGCCTAACAGTGGTCAACGGTTTTACCGGATCTTCCATATGGCATCTGTTTTACTCTTTTCCGCCGGTCGGCGAGAAACAAATTGCGGAGGGTTTTAAGTACTTTGCCGACATGTGGCACCCTATCCTGGACGTATTCGATGAGAACGGCGTGAAGTTCGCCCTCGAGGTGCACCCAACCGAGATTGCTTTTGACATCGTCACCGCAGCCAGGGCGCTCGATGCCATCGATCACAGAGAGAGCTTCGGGTTCAACTTTGATCCCAGTCATTTAGAATGGCAGGGAGTCGACCCTGTAAAATTCCTCCGGACCTTTCCGGACCGGATCTACCATGTGCATATGAAAGACGCTGTTGTCACTCTGGACGGCACATCCGGAATTCTCGGGAGCCATTTGAACTTCGGCCAACCCGGGCGGGGTTGGGACTTCCGTTCCCTGGGACGCGGGCAGGTTGACTTTGAAGAGATCATCCGTGCTCTGAATGTTCTGAAATACGACGGTCCGCTCTCCGTGGAGTGGGAGGACGCGGCCATGGACCGCGAAGCCGGCGCCAGGGAGGCGGCGGCGTTCGTGAAACAGATAGACTTCTCACCGTCGGACCGGGTATTCGACGAGGCATTCTCGACCGATTAGTGCCTCCCGGAACGGGTGGACGGTACACCTTGGTTGAAATAGGAGCCAAGGCAGGCTGAAGGGCTCGCGGGAGCAAGGAGGTGTCGGTCACAATCCTCATGCACCCTCTGTCGATCCATGTTTTTATGTGACTAATCTCGCAGTGGAGCGACTTTCGGCATGGCCCTTCAAGGTTCAATTTTTGAGCCCAGTAACTGAAGAAACTGCTTCATCCATTCCGAATTGGCAGACCAGGCAGGCGCGGATACCAGATTGCCGTCGGTATGGGCATCTGAAAGGGTCTCAGTGTTTGAAATCCAGGCCCCTCCAGCAAGTTCCACTTCGATCCTGACCGCCGGATAAAAAGAACACTTCTTGCCCTTCAATGCTCCGGCGGCCGTAAGCAGTTGCGCCCCGTGGCAGATGGCGGCAATCGGCTTGCCGTTTTCGGCAAAATGGCGGACAATTTGCAAGACACGGTCGTCAAGTCTCAAGTATTCCGGAGCCCTGCCTCCGGGGATGACCAGGGCATCATAGTTCCCTGGATCCACCTCCTCAAAATCGGCATTAAGCTGGAAATTGTGCCCGGGCTTCTCGCTGTAGGTTTGAGCACCTTCGGAATCGTGGACAGCGGTTTTAATTGTCTGCCCCGCTGCTCTTCCCGGGCACACTGCATTAACTTCATGGCCCACCATGCTCAGAGTTTGGAATGCAAACATGGTTTCAGAATCTTCGACGAAATCTCCAACTATCATGAGAATCTTCTTCTTTGCCATCGGTCCCCCTCTATTCAAGAGTTCTGAATGCGAAGCACTTCTTGTAATTGTCTTC
>CAZEGG010000194.1:0-7009 GCA_964511755.1 uncultured Desulfobacteraceae bacterium
CATTCGACTTGACACCCAAGCCCATTTCCACAATACTTTTTCCATAAAGAAGCGACTTCCTATCATCTCATCGACGTGCTTCTCGATGGCGCCGGCGGACGCGCAGGTGCTTTATCATCACGGCAAATAGTAGACTGTAGACAGCGCTGAACACGGTTAACGGTTATGGCAGAAAAGCGGTTTTTCGATAAGGGGACTGTTTGAGTCATAAAGGAGTTCTTATGAACTGGAAACGTGGAGTAATCGTGTTGTCTTTCCTGTCCCTGTTTGCAGGGGCAGTCCCGGCAGTGGCGCAACAGCAAGTTCCGCAAGGCTATCAGCTTCTCACGGACCCGCAGGTAACCGGCGCCCACCTGGTGGCGACCCGATCCGGGTCAGGTTCTGCATCAAGCCTGTTGGCGCTGGCCTTCAAAGAAGTGCGCGGGTTTTTCCAGGGAGGGCCGGAGGCGGTTGCGGGCTTTCGGGATGCCGAAGATCGGCGTG
Organism: uncultured Desulfobacteraceae bacterium; assembly: GCA_964511755.1. Classification (GTDB taxonomy): domain Bacteria; phylum Desulfobacterota; class DSM-4660; order Desulfatiglandales; family Desulfatiglandaceae; genus B46-G9. Next base: position 484 of record CAZEGG010000194.1, read on the forward strand.
CTGAAGTGCTGTTCAGGGCCGGGCTCTCAGGGTCTCAAATAGGAGGAATAGCGTATGCCAATGTGGGGGGCGGTACCGGAACTACAGGTTTTGTTTTTGACAGCCTCCAGACACTCCACCGAACCTTACCTCGATTGATGCAGCTTTACGGCGGGGCAGGGGCCGCTCCAGCCTCCCCTGCGCTGAGTTGGCGGGAGACCCCATTCCCGGATGGCAGCGGCTCGATGAGAATTCCGGATGGTTGGGTAATTACCTTTGCACAGAAAGGTATTGCCGCGGCTGAGGGCCCTCAAGGCGTGATAGAGCGCGGCATATGGACTGTTGTTTACACAAGAGCGGCAGCCGCCCAAATGTCCCGCACAGCGGGCATGCCTGTTCCCGGACCTGTGTGTGACCCGACGGACCCAGTCACAGCCTTGCAGGCATATTCCTCGTATTTGAATCTGGCAAACCAGCAGCGAGGTGGGCCGACGCGAAGAATGCTCCGGCTGGTAGAAACGGCCCCGGCACCGGTGGTTCCGGGGTACTCGCAGGCTGCATACATCGATTACGAGTATGAGATGTCCGGGAGGCGGTACCGGTGTCTTCAGTACGTCATGCTGGGCAACGTGAGCGTGGCCGGAACCTGGGTCCTCTACACCACCTATGTTGCCTCGCCGTCTGAAGCCTTCGCCCGGAATCTTCCGGTTCTTCTCCAGATCTGGGGATCGTCACGAACGGCTCAGCATGTTCTCCAGGAGCGTGTCGAAAACGCCATCCGAAGCCTGAGGGAGGCCGGAGAGATTTACAGACAGGCTACCGGCAGTCGGGAGGCAGCTCAGCAGAGGATGCACGACAAATGGACCGAGGTCTTCCGGGGAACGCGCATCTTGGAGGACAGCCTGACCGGGGATCGGGGCAGTGCCAACCTCGCCTGGTCTAAGGATATCGTCCGGAAGCTGAACGAAGCTGAAGGGTACAACCGCTACCGGGAGATTCCCCTCTGGCAGCTTAATCAGTAGACGATACGGTTGGTCCCTGTCCAGGGTCCGGGTTACAACATTCGTGTGCACGCCGACTTGTGGAAGGCAGAACATAGTCCCTGCCTTCCCGACCTGAGTGTCCTTTTCCCTTCGCCTTGAAAAACTCAGAATTGCAGACCACCCAATACCGAGTTAAAAATCTGGCTTATTTGCTGAACATTCTGCTCAGGCCCCATGACCTGAACCCAGATGCTTGGCTTGCTGATAAAGACGTTCATGGAGTGCATGGACATACCGGAATTTTTATCACGCATGGTGGCGGCAATAAAGTGTGCCGGCTGCCCTTTGACGTTCATGGGCTGCTCAGTGTTTATCTGGGCGCCCATCTGCCTCAACATGCCCGAGAAGTTCTGTTGCTGCATCTGAAACATTTGATTTTGGGTGACTGTCATGATGCTCACCTGGCACATGGCGGCCGGAAGGCTGAAATTGTAGGTGGCTCCCACGGGAACAGCTCCCTGGGGGAGATTGATTCGAAAACGTCCGAGAGCGTCGCTCAGGCTTTGAGCACCGCCCGATGGAGAGGTCCATCTCTGGGCAGGCGGTGACGACTGCGACTGCGAATAGGGGTACTGCTGCTGTTGCTGTTGGGGTTGCTGCCCGCCCGGCGCACCCCACTCGCCCTGGGCGGAAATAACAAAACCCAGCAGAACGAACATGGATAGCATGAGAGAGAATGAACGCCAGCACTTTGTTGTTTGCATGGTTAGATCCTCCCTGTTCTTTTTGAGTTTGTACCATAGTAAATGAGGGAACAAAAAAATGATACTCAAATCTATCGTTGCGTAATCAGGGTTGTTATTGTCGTTCTTTCAGGGACGCCCCCGGAGGACAACGTACGTACCGTATCTACACTTTTGAAGGGCATTGAAAACGATACATTGGGAGTGGTAGTCGAAACCGTTGGTTGCCAAAATGTATTAAGTTTAAAAAGAAAAGGCGGGGCCATTTACTGGCCCTTTCCTCAATCTCAAGAATCCGATCCTGGTTATTTCTTACTGAACTTCCTCCTGAACCCTGCAAGACCAAGCAGGGCGGAGACGAGCAAGAGCATGGCAGTGGGTTCGGATGTTTTCCTTCCGGTTCAATCGGATTTGGAAAGGTCGTTTCACTGGGATGGGCGATTTTCGGGCGATCGAGAACGTCTGCCGGAAAAGAGGTGTGAAAGCAAACCATACGGAGTGTTCCTGCTGCCTGCCCTTAGAGGCTTTGAATCCACCGGCCTCTCATGGGAATTCCTTGCCGGTCTTAAAACGGATTCTGCCTTGGCCTCAGGAAACGTCATCTTGAGCCAGGAAATCAGCCTCTCATTTCCCGTGGAATCATCAAGTAGTCTCGCCATTTTCTCACCTTCCTGAAACCTAATACATCGGCAATATTCATACCATAAATCATTATTATTCGGTAATTATTTTTCTTAATTAATTTAGTAGGTTATCGAGAACACTCAATGAGAGAGTTTTAAGTGTGTAAAGAGATGCCGCCAAAAGTATGTAATTTTTTTCCTTTGTTGGCAAAGGGTTACATATTTTTGGCGATTTGGATGGGAAAAAAGAGTATAACCGGTTTGATCCAAACCGAACGCGTGGCAGGAGATGAGGGATGAAAGAGACGGCTCTTGAAAGTAATTTATCCTTACCTTTGGGGTGCCTGCCAACGACCTCTGGGGCGCTGCTTCTTCGCATATTGCTATTTCAGAATACCCCACTTTTGTTGCAACTTCCATTGCGATACCTGAAAATTGGTCGATTCAAGTATACCCAAATTAAACATGACTTTTTGGGTTGCTTTGTGGAAGAGCGGGAGAATTGCGGATCTTGCCGGAGATGCATCCGTCCTCCGCCGATTGTCACCTCTGATGTTATTCTCTCATCACACGATCGGCTGAGAGGGTGATATATAGCGGAACATCGGATTGAATAAGCGATGATCAAAAGGCAGATTGACCTATAGGCGAAAATACAGATTTGTGGACACCCTTTCTCATCCAAAAATAGAAAGGATGTCCAAGAATTACACAGAAAATCAGCTCCATTTCTTTCCCAGTTCGTCAAGCCCCGCTTTCTCGAGATCCTCTGGAGTCATCGCGATCCTGAACTCGCAATCTGCGTTGAAGTTTATGAAAAAGGGTTCGGAAAAAAATGGAATTCGTGAAGAATCGGCCACATCGATAACGGCAACAGCGCCTCGAGTGCCGTCTTGCTCCGTAAAATAAATGGATTCCGGTTTCAAATCATCCAAAATCCTGCGAATGATCTCACTGACCTTTCCTTCCCTTACGAGTGTATTAAACGGCTCGTGAGGAATCCTTACATTCATTATCATCTTCATTTTGTTTCCTCCTCTACTAAATTAACTTCTCTAGAGCAGACTCGGCGATTTTATGGAGAACATCCGCTGCCGCTCTAAATGTGGCAGCGACATGTGATCAGGGAACTCGCGCGCACCCCAAAAATCCCCTGTTTCAAATTAAAGACAAAATTGCCCGAGTCAATGAGGAAAATATCACGTCACAGTGGGATTAATTTGGAAGGAAACGCCATGCCATTGATGAAGATATCTTGCATAAGCCTGTTGTCATGCAAATGTTAAGGATACCCCAAACAAGTCATAACCTCAGTCTCGGGGATCGTGTCTGATCAGATCGAAAGGTACAGTACACACGCAAATTGCAGCGCCGGTTTTTTGTTTTCACAGAATAATCGAACTGACGAAACACCGCGGCAAACAGGGGCCCCGAGAATAGATCTTTACAACATCAAATTGATACGCAAGAATATTACTGTAGGGTTTACCGGACAGTCATGGGAAAGAAAGCCGAATTCCCGAAGGGGAAAAGAGATATGCTGCGGTCGGGCATCACCAGGCGGGAGTTTTTGAAATATTCCGGTGCCGCCGGAGGCGCATTATTAATTGGTTTGCATGGAGGTACGATAATGGCCAGTTCCAGAAGTCGGGTTGCGTTTGTAAACACAGAGGATCGAAAGACCGGTGTCCTCTCGTCTATAAAATGCCTGAATATCAACCCTGCAAAAAACAAACATGTTCTGATCAAGCCCAATTTCAACACCGCGGATAAGGTTCCCGGATCCACTGATAACGAAACCCTGGTTTCACTGGTTGATGCGGTCTGGGCAATGGGAGCCAAATCCATCAGCCTGGGAGAACGGAGCTACCCACCCACCCGTCAGGTAATGGAGCAAAAGGGAATTATCCCACTCATGAAAAAACGGGATGTCAGGATCGTTGATTTCGACGATCTGGAGCGAAAAGACTGGGTGGAGGTCAAGCCCGATAAAAGCCACTGGAAGAACGGTTTTCGGGTGGCGCGCCCGATCCTCGAAGCGGAATGTCTGATTTCAACCTGCTGCCTTAAAACTCACCAGTACGGCGGGGTGTTTACCATGTCGCTGAAACTGCATGTGGGCGTGGTTCCCACGAGCCGGCACGGATTCGACTACATGCAGGAACTGCACGGATCGGCCTTCCAGCAGGAGATGATTGCGGAAATCAATGCGCCTTTCAAGCCTCACCTGGTTGTCCTGGACGGGATTGACGCCTTTGTGGACGAAGGACCCATGACCGGAAAGCGGGCAAAGGGAAACGTATTCCTGGCATCGGATGACCGGGTAGCCATTGATGCGGTCGGGGTTGCCGTTTTGAAATCGCTCGGCAGCAACCGTCAGATCATGCAGCCGAAGATTTTTGAACAAAGGCAGATTGCCCGGGCGGTTGAGTTGGGTCTGGGGGCTGCGTCGCCGCAGGAGATCGAAGTGGTTGCCAGCGACAGCCAGAGCCGTGAATATCGGGACCGCGTAGTGGAAATATTGAATCAAGGCTGAGCCTTATATCAAACATAAACAATCAGATGTTGAATAAGAAAGGACATGGTTATGGCTGACTGGAAAGCGTATCTGGCAGACAACGCTCCTCGTTATTTGGATGAACTAATCGATTTTCTTCGTATTCCCAGCATTTCCAGTCTACCCGAGCATGCCTCTGATGTGAAGCGGGCAGCCGAGTGGGTCAGTGAACGTATGAAGGCAGCCGGACTGGAAGCGGTTCGGGTTCTGCCCACTGAAGGCCATCCGGTCGTCTACGGTCAATGGCTCAATGCCTCTGATAAACCCACTATTCTCATCTACGGCCATTTCGACACCCAGCCGGTTGATCCGCTGGAACTCTGGACTCAACCGCCGTTTGAACCCGTTATCAGGGATGATCGCATCTATGCCCGGGGGGCTTCTGACGACAAAGGCAATATGCTCGTACCGATTTTGGCGGTCGAAGCTATGCTGAAGACCGCCGGTGTCCTGCCCCTGAACGTCAAGTTGTTTTTTGAGGGTCAGGAGGAGATCGGCAGTCCGCATCTGCCCGAGTTTATCGCCTCACAAAGCGACTTGCTGGCCTGCGACATGGTGCTCAGCGCTGACGGCAGCCAGTGGGAAGAAGATCAACCGGCATTGAATGTCGGACGCAGGGGATTGTGCGCCCTGCAAATCGACCTGCAAAGCGCCGCGCAGGACGTGCATTCCGGCATCTATGGGGGGACATTTCAAAATCCCATCCACGCGCTTGCCCGGCTGATCTCTTCAATGCATAGCCTTCAGGGCGAAATTTCGGTTGAAGGGTTCTATGATGCGGTACGTGAGCTGACGGAGGAAGAGCGGGCCCAAATTGCCCATATTCCCTATGATGAAATCGAGTATATGCGAGACCTGGGGGTGACAAAGCTGTTCGGCGAACCCGGTTATTCGACTTACGAACGGGCTTGGGTGCGGCCCACCCTGGAAGTCAACGGCATCTGGGGCGGCTTTCAGGACGAAGGCATAAAAACCGTCATACCCGCCAAGGCTCATGCCAAAATCACCTGCCGTCTGGTGCCGGACCAGGAGCCGGACAAAATCTTCGAACTAATCCGCGCCCATGTGGCCGGACATTTACCGGCAGGTACGACAGCCGAAGTGCGAAGGCTGGCCGGGAGCGCCGACCCCTTCCTGATCCCCTTCGACCACCCCGGCAACCGGGCTGCTCGGGTCGTATTAAGTAAACTCTACAACAAAGAACCCTACATTGCCAGAACAGGAGGCACCATTCCGGTTTCCGGTCTGTTTCTAAAATCCTTGGGGGCTTATATGGTAAATTTCGCTTTCGGGCTTGAGGATGAGAATCAGCATGCTCCCGATGAGTTTTTTCGAATCAGCAGTTTTAAGCGCGCGCTGAACGCCTATGGAATGATTTTAGAAGAGCTGGGGAAAGGTACGGGTATACCCCTGGCTTATTAACTCGTGCCCATCCACAATTAGGATTTGGGTACTAGCAGGTTTCCAATCCAGAAATGAGATATTTTCTACAAGATTAACGATGAGATTGTAAAAAATAGCCATTTATGGATGGAAACTAACTCAAGTCAGCCCGAGGCTTCTACTGGGGGGCTGGCCACGACAAGTCTCTTCAAGTTGCCTTACAACAGACTCGACTATTAGATTCCATGCCCCGTCATG
>CAZEGG010000195.1:0-6965 GCA_964511755.1 uncultured Desulfobacteraceae bacterium
GTGCGGGTTGTCAAGCCGTATGTTGGAGGAGGGTTTGGGCCCAAATGCGAGGCCACTCCCCTGGAAATGAGTGCCTCTCTCCTCTCCATGAAGACGGGAAGACCGGTTAAAATGAATTACTCAAGAGAACAGGTATTCCTCCATTCAAGGGCGCGGCACCAGTTGATCCATGAAATGACCACCGGCGTGAAAAAGGACGGCTCCCTGATTGCACTCAAGAACACCTGTCATCTGGACGGGGGCGCCTACACCAGTTTCGGAATTGCCACCGTGTATTATGCGGGCTCGCTGCTCGGCGGGCCATACCGGCTCCCGAACATGAAATACGATGGATACCGGGTATATACGAACAAGCCTGCCTGCGGGGCACAGAGGGGACACGGGGGCGTTGCCGCCCGTGCCGCCTGGGAACAACAACTGGACAGCATTGCCGAAGAGCTTGGAATGGACCCGGTGGACTTCAGGCTGAAAAACATCATGCGCACGGGGGATGTTACCTGCAACGACCTGAACATGAGCAGCCTGGGCATGAAAGAATGCATCGAAGCAGTGAAGGAAGGGTCCGGCTGGGTGCGAAAAAAAGGGAAGCTCCCGAGGGGAAAAGGAATAGGAATCGCTTGCGGCTTTTTCGTCTCGGGCGCGGGATACCCCATCTACCGCTCCGACACCTATCACTCCACCGTCGTGATCAAGCTTTCGGAGGACGGGGGAACAGTAAATGTGCTGACGGGCTCCGCTGAAATCGGCCAGGGCTCAGACACCACCATGGCCATGATCGCGGCCGAGGCTTTGGGGGTCCCATACGAGGATGTGCGAGTGATTTCTGGCGATACGGACCTGAGCGTAGACCTGGGGGCCTATTCGAGCCGCCAGACCCTGATGACCGGACATGCAACCAAAGAGGCTGCTGAAGATGTAAGAAAACAGGTCCTGGAAGTTCTGTCCCGGCGTCTGGACTATCCCGTGGATGCGATGGAGATCAAGAACGGATTGATCTCTTTCAAGGAAGGCACGGTGGACTTCAGCGAAATAAGAAAACAATACGTAAGAGAACACCGGGGTTGGACAGACCCGCCGGCTGACGAACAGCTCACATTCAAAGAGGCTGCGCGCATCGCCTACCTTGAAAAGGGGTCTATTGTCGGCACCGGGAAATACAAGCCGCCGAAGCTCGGAGGCTCGTACAAAGGAGCAGCGGTGGGGACATCTCCTGCGTACGGGTGCTCGGCTCAGGTGGTCGAGGTAAGCGTTGACCTGGAAACAGGGAAAGTCACCGTGGACGATATGACAGACGCGCACGACTGCGGGTTCGCCATCAATAGGAATTCCGTCGAGGGCCAGATGGAAGGCTCCCTCTCCATGGGTCTCGGTGAGGCGACCATGGAAGAGGTAAAATTCGATGACAAAGGCAGAATTCTGAATGCCAATTTGGCTGAATACAAAATTCCAACGTCCCTGGACATGCCCGGCATCAAAACGATCATAGTGGAAAGTCATGAGCCAAATGGACCGTTCGGCGCAAAGGAGGTAGGTGAAGGGGCGATCATGCCCACAATCCCTGCCATACTCAACGCCGTTTATGATGCAACAAGAGTCAGGATCAATGAACTGCCGTTAACGCCGGAGAGGGTTTACCTGTCCTTGAAAAAAAAAGAAAAGAAGTAGACTAAAACTGCAGAGCGTTTTCAGCGAAACCCGGATCCCTCAAGAGTCTCTTGGCGAACTTAATGTACTTGGACACGATTGCCCGTACCGCCAGCTGCAGAGCGTAGGGTCTGACGGGCTTCTCGAGGAGATGGCCGATGTCGGACGCAATGCAGGTGTTTACCACTTCATCACTGGCATACCCGGTCATGATGATGGCGTCCTCGTGGGCCATGGGGAATTTCTCTTCGACCTCATCCAGGAACGCGAACCCCGTCTTTTCGCCCATGAAGACATCCAGGATAAAGACAGCTACTCCCGTTTGACGCTTGAGGCAGAAAGAGACGGCTTCATCAAAATCCGTAAAGGAATAGACCTCTCCCCAGGCATAAAATGACCTGACGATCTCGGAAACCGCCTCACAGACGCCCGGATCGTCATCCACAACAATGACGTCCATACTGTCAGCCACGTTCATCCCTCCCTCTCTTGGTACTCCACTCTTATTTGGCTGAGAAAGTCTTCGCAAGGTCGTTATCGATAACGTACATGCACACTTCTTTTGCCCCTTTTTCCGTATATCCGTACTTGCGGATCAGATTGCGGATCAAGAACGTAATATCTTCCCTGATCCTCTTATCATAGGTCCTGAAAGATTCGGTATCGTAGTCCTTGATGGCGCGCCGGAAATTCTCATTCTTGAGGAAGGGCTCCAGGACCTTTTCTTTCAGATTGTAGACATATCGCTCATGAAGGTCCTGGTATAACTTGGTCTCTGTAACCGGCTTCCCTTCGACCATGATTTCCTGGGTGAGGGTCCTGGACGTATATTCCTTCTGTGTCTCTCCCCGGAATACACGACATTTTTCGGGTTCTGTCGTTTCACCCAGGATCCTCTTCTCTATTCCTTCAAGAAACGCCTCCGTAATTTCCAGGCGATCCCCGGTAAACTTGCACGTTGTCTCGACCCCGGGTTCAAAGTTGAGGGCAAAGAGGTAATTCTGGATATCCCTCGCAATCTGTTCCTCGTTGTAGTAATAGAGCGACTCTTTGACTTCCTGCAATATCCTGTAGTTGTAGAGTCTGACCACGGAATCCATAAAACCCTCAGGAATAGACTTCCCGAGATCAGGCCGCACCTTGGTAAAGAACTTGGTCAAGGCTGACATGTCGATCAGCCTGTCTTTCCCGGTCGAGGAGTAGAATTCGTTGAAGATCTTGAGGGAATCCCGGCCCGAAAAGCCCTTTTGTCCTTCCAACTCGGCTTCGGCCAGGACCTTGCGCCGCCTCTTCGAGGTAAAGCTCTTTCGATCCTCGTCCGACAGCCAGGAAGGGATATTGCCCGTGTAGATCTCCATCTTGAGGAGCTGCAGATTCCTGTCACAGTAGAGGCTGTACCTTTCAGGATCATCGATCCATTCGGGCAATGCTTCGGATTTGATGTTGAGCCGCGACGAAATGATGACCCGGGCAAAATTCTCCAGGACCATGGGGAGAAAACTCTCTTCTATATGGCTTCCGAATATGCTCTTGTAGATCTTTACCTCGGTCTTGAGATCCAGAACGTAGGGGATATTGATATATTCGATCCTGTCCAGGAACGACTGGTAATCCTGAATATTTTTCTTATCCTCGGGGTTCATGACCGCCAGGAAGAGAGAGTTGACGTTCTCTTCCATGTCCTCCACCTTGTGTACACCCTCGCTGACGATGTTGTGGAGTTCGATAAGACGTTCCTTGTTGTGTGACTTTATATCCATCAGGGCGTAAACGCCGTTGTTTGTCTTCGCGTACCGGGAAAACACATACTGGACCCGCTTGCTGGCTTTTAAAAGGATGTCGATCTTCCGCTGGAGTACAGGGTTGGAAAGTACATCCTGGCGCATGGGCTTGTCTCCAGGGTTGAAAATGCTGATTCCTTCGCCCAGGCGCCTGCTGAACCGGTATGGCCGGGCATAGACCATGTCCAGTACCTTCTCCGGACTCTGCAACATATCCAGCAAGGCCTCGTAGAGGCTGCTGCAGATGGTGCACGGCGTATCCCTGAAGACCCATTCGTACTCTTTTGCAGCGATCAGTTCATCCGCAAGTTCCTCATTTTTCAGGAGTTCCTTGAAAAAGGTCTCCCGGTGATCCTTTGGTACCAGCATGATGGGGTTATCATGGCTCGGGCATGGAATCTCAACGTAGTCTTCAGGGGATTCGGCCACTATTTGACCCGGAGTAACAACCGGCTCGTATCCGGGTTCGTGTCCTTCATACCCATGACGGAGACCCTGCTCCAGCAGCTCAGACAGTTTTTCCAGCACGGACAGATTTTCCGACACTCGGTGTCTCCCCAGCATTCTCTGATCAAGACGCCATACGATCTCAAATCGCTTGCCCTCGTGCGTGTTGGCATATTCCTCGAACTTTTTGAGCAAATTGTTCAGAAACGTGCTCTTTCCACAGCCCGGGGGACCATCGAAAACATAAATCTTGTTCTGCTGGGCGCCGCGTTTGAGCGCCTCCACAAGACGTACCAGCCGGTTTGCAAAGAGACGGTCGGCGAAAAAAGGCCTGTCCGCCCCTTCCACGAACAGCCGGCTGCAATCGTAGTAGTCAAAACCTACATTCTCGGGGTCTTCGGGATATTCGTTTATCCCTTCTCCCACCGAACTCTGCACCATATCGTGAAAGATCTGAAACACGTTTCGAAGAATCGCCCGGGGATCGGCCACAAGCATTTCCAGGAACTCATTGAAAGAAATGGTAGCGCCCTGCTCACGGTCGCGCATATTATGGGCCAGATGGGCCAGTGCTCTCTTGACCGTATCCATATCCGTTTCTTACCCCTCAAGGACCTTCCTGGAAAGCTTGCGCTTCTCCATGGTGTACAATACCCGCTCCCACTTGATCTCCTCTTCCTCCTCAACCTCCTCCTTTGCCTGAGGAAACAACGACGCAAGGGTATCCTGCACCTTTTTCCGGGGCGCCACGATTTCACTGGTTTCCAACTGAACAGTCCGGCCCCAGAGATACTCGATGCCCAGCATGGTATTCGTTATGAACTCCTTTACCAGAGGTTTTCCCTCGAAATGGTGTGTGAGATACAGGATACCGTCACCTCCCGCTTTTTCCTGATTCACGGTGATATGCGGGGGATGATACAGGGAGTCGAGAAGCATCTGACGATAGTCTTTCAGTTTCCTGCTTTTTACATAGTACTGCCACACCATCCGCGCCTGGTCGAGTTTCCTCCCTGCCACAAAGAGTTTGTGACGATTCATGAAGTCCTGGTCAAAAAAACGGTTGATGAACATGAAATCACAGAAATTCTCCCGGACGTTGAAAATGAACTTTCTCCCCGCTCCGGTGTGCCTGTCGTACTTTTTCCGTTTCTGCGTGTCAAGAACCCGTTCAAAGGCGTAATCAATCTTCCCTTTGTCAGCGAGTTCCTCGATGTAGTAGAATAACCGCATGCCGAGCGCGTAGGGATTGAGTCCCACGCGGGGCATGGATGTCACTCCGGCGTTCACCCGCGCGAAATCCACTTCATGTCCCTTTATGCGGTCATCCTGCAGAAAAAGGGTTTCGTGCCAGTAGCTGGCCCATCCCTCATTCATGATCTTTGTCCGGATCTGGGGCTGGAAAAAGAGCGACGTCTTCCGAATCACCTGGATGATGTCCTGCATCCACTTGTTCTCTTCCTTGTTCAAGAAAGTGGAATGATTCAGCAGGTACTGGAGAAGGTCTACGCGATGTTCGACTTTTGTCGTCAGACTCTTTTTGAACAGGGCCTCGAATTCCGGATGTTCCTTTTCCACTTCCGTAAAGAAAATCTCTTCGCCCTGATCGCCGAATTCTCCAACCGTATTGTTGTATCTTTCAATCTCCTTCAGATATTCACTGACTTTTATCCTCTTATCCCGCTGCAGAAACACGTCAAAGTAGAAGTTCAAACGTTTCGATTCCAGAGCCAGGGGAGAAACATTCAATCGAGCCAGTTCTCCGTAATAGGCGACCAGGTTGTCGATGCCCCTGGCAAACTCGATAATATAGTCCACCCACCTGCCCTTTTCGCTTCTCAGTCTCGCAAAGAGTCTCTTGTCTGCCAGGGCCTGTCCGCAAAAATCATAGTCCCAGGTGTGGCGGAAGAAGAGATTGTTCTGGAAAAAATCAATATGCGCCAGCACATGGTAGAAGATCATCACGTTGAGCCAGTCAGGGTTGTTGTCGTTGTAATAGGAAATGGCGGGGCTGGTGTTGATGACCGTTTCATAGGGATTGCTGGGATACAGTTCATACCGGCCCTTTTCCTTCAGGATCTCCACGTCGTGAACCCAGTAGTCGTAAAGGGTGGGGATCATCATCTTCGGTGACAGATCCAGGAGATCCCGGTTCGTCACAATATACTCAAGGGTTTCATCATGAAAGCGCAGTCCCGCAGCACGCGCCCTTTCCTTGCACCCTTCCATGATTCCCTTGGTATGCTGATCAATCAGTTCCATTTCAAGAGATGAGCCTCCTTATTCCTTCAATGAGACGCGGCTCATCCGCGTCCTGCCCCATGGCGTCGAGCCGGATCAATTCCGGCTTCTCCGCCGGCAAACCCGATTTTTTCAGGTACTTTTCCACCTCCGTCTCAGTCCCGACGCCGTGCTGCACAATGGAAATACCTATCCTGTTGGCATAGGCGATCATCTTCCTGATTTCCGGAACGGCCTCTTTTCCATCCGTGTCCCAGTCGTCCCCGTCCGTCCCGTGAAAGACATAGATGTTGTAGTCCCTGGCCAGGTTCTCCTTGTCGACAATCTCGTTCACCAGCCGAAAGGCCGAGGCAACCTTGGTCCCGCCTGCCACCTGGGAATTGTAATAGGTGTAGAAATCCTTTACCTCCGTCGCCTCCGTGTCATGCAGGATAAACCTGGATTCCACCTGTTTTTCGTATTGGTAGAGCAGCCAGCTGTAGATCAGAACGTGCTGGGTCACGACCAACTGGGTGGCGTTGCCGACCATGGACCCGGAGTAATCCCTGAGGAAGAATACCATGGCCTGTGATTCATAGTCCTTTTCCTTGGAAAGGATCCGATACACTTTGTCGTCAGGAGAAATAATGAATCCGGTCGTATCGATATCGTCCAGATCTGCAATGTTGCCGAGATTAATATTGGTTTCGACAATCTTTCTGAGCGTTGCCTTCTTGTCGAGGATCTGGCCGAATCCCCGGTGCTTGTCGGTCAGGTCGTAGGTGTAGCGGGTAAGGGAGCGTTTCTTGCCCTTGTCCTTCAGGTTGGGCAGTTCGAATTTCTCGGAAAGGATACGGCCCAGGTCATAGGCGT
>CAZEGG010000196.1:0-6953 GCA_964511755.1 uncultured Desulfobacteraceae bacterium
GGTAGGCAGGGTCAAGGGCGGCCAAAGCCTCTGGACCGTCTTCAGTGAGGATCTTGAGGCGTCCGAGCTCTGAATCCCAATTAGTGGCCGAGATGAAGGACATGAGTTGGAGCATGCCCAAGGCGTCGGCGGCACGGTAAGGTGTAGGTCCTTTTCTCAGCAGGGCGAACTCATGGGCCGGCCTGCGGCATCCTATTTTTGCACCGTCAGTAACCCCGCGAGCATATGCATCGAGCGTTTGGCGGACCTGGTTGTTCAGAGTCTCCAGTTGCTGTTCGGCAGCATAGCAGAAGCCAATTCGTCGGGTTAGACGGTCCACGGCAAGAGCAGCGGGACCTACCACCTCAGCCAGGGTACCATGCACCACACGCAGAAGCCCTTCGAGCTGGAATGCACGATCCTGTCCGTGGCAGAATCCGAGGCCATACCAGGCATCTTCATCTTTCTCTGCCTCAATGTACGGTATACCGTAGCCATCGCGCCGGATCAGCACAGGCCGACTGATACCGGAGACCTCCAGCGTTCCAGTGGTGATTGGAAGACGACGACCAAGCAGCATGCGAAAGATAAATTTGGAAATGTTCATGGCGGGCCTCCATAGTCTATCTTGTCCCCGATCTGATTACGGGCTTCAGCTGGTGACAAGGTCAAGCTGCCGAATTGACCGGCAGGTTCTCTGTGATAGCAGGCGGTGTACGGCTGGGTGTCGCGGAGGTTATGCGGTTCGAACGTTTGGTTTCCGAGGCGCGAAGCGCCGTTACCCAAAACGTGGCGGCGAGTAACTCAGCCGGAAATGTAATCGACCAGTGATTCATAATGTCTTTTGTTCTTCTCATATTCTTCCTTATAAAGGATATCTCTATTAGTTATTGCACGATCAATCGCAAGAATCCCATCGAGATGATCCATTTCATGCTGTATCAGCTCTGATTCAGCTTCCGATAAGTCATTCCAATTCACTGTTTCGCCTTCTTCAGTCTGATATTGAATGCTTATTTTGGCATTACGAAGTACCCTGACGACCAGGTTCGGGAAAGACATGCAGTCATCCCACAAGGTTATCGTTTCTGTACTTCTCTCAGTTATTATTGGGTTCATGATGACGAATGTTTCTCTGCCGAGATTCAATGCAATCATTCTTTTCAGTATGCCTATCTGAATAGCTGCTGTTCCTCTTCCGAATCCATTCCGCGTCCTAAAATCTTCAAGGGTCTCCGTAAGATCTCTTATTTCATCCTTGAGCGCTGGATTCTTGAAATCCGTTATTGTTGAGCAAGATTCTCTTAACTCTGGATTACCGAGCAACAGAATTGGCCTGATCATGATCCCTCTTGCGCCTACAGGGTCCTGCCCCATTTGAATATTTCATTTGCATCCAAAGCCATAAAACCTGACCACGTGCCCATTTCCACGTTCCCATGTCCCTACACATCGAGAGACTCCTGGATAACCGGCTTGATGTCAATGATCGGGGTGCCGTCCAGCGCCTCCAGCGGGCGCACCCTGATCCGCCCCCGCATGTCAATCTCTAAAACCTCAACGCGATGTAAACCCACAGGGTTTGGGCGGTTGGAAGAACGCGTTGCAAAAACTCCGCAAAGCGGATTCTCCGGGTTGTTGCGAGGATGCAGCTTCAGGACATTGCGTTTTGCCTTGTGGAACCAGGTCAGTAACACTATCTTGCTGCCTGGATTGATGCCGTCAAGGCCGTCCACAAAGGCCGAATCAATTTCAAGCCAGGCATCGGGTGCACTTTCCCGACCCTGGCATGGACAGTCTTCAAGCCGCTTCAAGCTGGAGCGCACCATTCCAACCGGGCGAATCAGGTATGAGTCAAAGTGATCGAGGTCATCCATGGTAATTACAGCCTTCCTCCTCTCTTGATCAAAGCTTGCTGATTTCCTCTACCCTTACGGCCTCATAATAGCAGAATAGGGTTAATAGGTTAAAGGCGTCCCGCTGCCCACGCTTAGGTGTGACCTCTCATCCGTCGGGAGCAGACCTTCCAGCGACTTCACCACGCGATATGAATGGAAATACCCGATGAGCCCGAAGAACGTCATCACCAGACTTCCAACGCCGAGGGCCCCGTCGAAAATAGACCACCAGGAAATGCCGAACATGCGAAAGAAGGCAATACTCAGGGACAGGAACGCCAAGCCGGTGCGAATGAGAGCCAGGTGGGTTCTGCCGCGAGCCAGCGACGTGCGCATATTGGAAAAAACCGTCCGGATGCGCGCGAGATTGTTGCGTTTCTCCGAATACAGCGTACGGGTGTTTGCCATCTTATTGCGCTGCTCGGCAAGGCCTGTCCTGGAGCGGGACAGATCGGTACGCAACACAGAGAGGTCCGTCCGTTGGCCTGCAAAAGAAGATCTTTCGCGAGACAACTCCGTACGAATACCGGAAAGCTCCGTGGATTTCGTGGATAGGCGTGTTTGCTCGCGAACAAGGGCGGTCTCTTCCTTTGCCATGTCGGTTCGTTGTTCTGCGAAAGTATTGGTTTGCGCGGTAAACTCCAGCAAATTCGTGGTCGTATCAGTGCGCTTCTTCTCCAGATCGCGAATCACCTTGTCGATCTCCGTGTCTTCCTCTTGGACCTTCACGGATCGTTCCAACAGTACCTGAATTGCCTCCAAGGTCACTGCGATATGGTCTCGAAAGGTATCTTCATCCATTGCTAACTCCTTCTGTACGGGCGGCAAACCCAGTTTTGGAACATGGCTCTATTTGTATCCACGATTATGGATTCCGTAATGACCGTTGAGATCGAGGCTTGGTGCATACCCGGGACTGTAGATGACATCTTTCACTCCCGTCACCCCTCCTGCAACCTCTTTAACCACCGAGAGATCCCGTTCCTCGAGGTAGGGGCCGATCAGGTTGATACCATCGTCTTGCACTGCGGCACTGATCTCCAGATTTTGAATTCGGG
Source organism: uncultured Desulfobacteraceae bacterium (assembly GCA_964511755.1). GTDB lineage: Bacteria > Desulfobacterota > DSM-4660 > Desulfatiglandales > Desulfatiglandaceae > B46-G9. The sequence goes on from CAZEGG010000196.1 coordinate 2,936, forward strand.
GGTCAGTGACCAGCGCCACCTCGACACTGGTTGCAAGGTACAAGCTTTCCACCTCGGCTTGGGACTCTGGAGAGGCCTGAAAATCCTCCTCCGACATAATGCACTCAAGAATGCTGCATGCCGCTTTCAAGCTCATATGTCCCAGGTTCAGGGTGAGATCGTAGAGCAGGGTGTTGCGGATGTCCCGGCCGTACATGAACCGAGCCCATTTCACGCGGTAGTCGTCCGCCTCGGTTATATAGTCACGAGCCGATCTCTCATCGCAGTCCAGGCGCTTCATAGTCATGGTGACCCGAAGATCCAGGGGCGCTTCGATGCGTACCCTGACAAAATGCCGGATAACCGGCAAGAGAAGATGACCGGAATAACCGTGATAGATGACGTTATCCTGGCGTATTTCATCAAGGAGCGCATTTCTCATGAGCACCAGATAGGGCCATCGCAATTCGCTGAACTGCTCGTAGGCCGAGTGGGCTTTGTCAAGCCTTTCCACGATGCGTTTGGCCAGCTCTCCGTGTCGATTGACTACTTCCTCCAGATCTTCGTCCGAAATCAGCCGAATCCCTGGGCGCGCACACAGGTGATCCGTCAGCAAGTCAACCCCGGACATGGTCCCCCGCGAGACAAAGATAACCGACATTGATTTATCCCTCCTCCCTGCACAACGATTGAAATTAAATCACGCTTGAAAACGGGGCCTGTAGGTTTTCGATGGAGCATTCCACTACTTTACGTGAGAAATTCTCTCTTAATTGATTCTGAAGACAACTTTTTGATAATCCATCCAAATAGGACGCAGAAGGCTGCAGCAAAAACAAACATGAAAACGCGCATTACCGTAAACATCATCTTAAATCGTTCAGCTTCTATTGTTTCAGGTATGCCGCGCATCATCTGAGGGAACATAGTGAATTGCATAATTACCCCGAAAACGATCCATACAATACCGAGCCCCATTATGACAATGAATATTATTCGGCCCCAATTCTTTCTTTTCAGTAGGCCTATTGAGGAAATAAGCGTTGTCGAGGATACGATCAGGAACGCCACAAAGAAGAGTCGGATATTTGATATCATGAACTTGAAGAACGCAGGTATGTCTTCAGCACCTGGAGCATTTGAGATGTCATTTACGTGCGAAGGACTGAACATAAAGCCGATCATTATATTCTGGGCTATCGATACGAAGGTGGAAAAGCCGGCGAGAGCGATAAAGACCCATGAGAGTGCTGTTACAAAGCTCGATCTATTGGTTTCCGAATCCAACTTTGAGCTCCTTTCAGCGCACCGGGAAGGTCAGAGGCGTTGCCGCCTGAACCGTATGCGACTAAGATAGGTGTGATCCCTTTTCTCACCTTTTCCATGCATGTGGAATGTGGTGGTGGGGCCTGGGGGCTAAAACGCCCGGCTACTCTATTGGGCGCCGACTTCTGCGAGAACGCCTGCTACAAACTCCGACCAGCCGGGATGTTCGCTCGGCTGCCATATGCTGTGGATGAATTCCATGCCCTGATCAGCGGTCCAGAGGCCGCGACTGACCGCGTAAAGGGAGTAGAAGGCGCTGACTCGGTAATTAGCAGCGCAATGCACGTGGACCTTCCTTTCATGGATCCGATCCAGGGCTTCCGAAAACTTGCCGAAATCCGAGGCCGCAGGCTGTTTGAAATCAACGGGTATATGGATGTACTCAATACCTTGCGACTCCACGATTTCCCGCTCATGGGCAATGGCGTACTCACTTGTGTCCGGAAGCAGGTTAACGAGAACTTCATAACCTTTCGACCCAAGTGCCCTCAACGCATCAGGACGCACGATCCCGGATGTGGTCAGCTTTTCGGTAATTCTGCGAAAGTTGTAGCTCGATTCGATGTCCATATTCTTCTTCGGTTCTATGAGGCCCAACGTCGAGCTGACCGGAAGGTTCTCCGTAATGACAGGCAGTTACCGCTGGGTATCGAGGAGGTTCTGCAGGTCGAACGGCTGGTTCCTGTGGCTCGAAGCGTGGTGGGAACATACGGTCCAGCGCTTGGTTGGCTGGTCACAGTTTATATACCGCTTTACAGACTCTTTTCCAAGAACCTATTTTGATTGTCAAACCCCTCTCTTTTCAACCTGGACTCCAAACGCGGGCCGAGTCCCGGTGCCATGGCCTTGCCCCATGCTTGACCCGCCTGCATGCATTCATTCATCAGTGCGGGCATTGTCTCTATGGTCTTTTTGCCTAATGGAGTGCTGTAAAAGACGATGAGACCTTTGACTTCGTCTTGAGTGAAATGCTTTGCGTATATGGGCACAATTTCCGCCATGAGTTTCGGCATTTCTTCTGCAAAGACCTTGCTTATTTCATCCTTGATTGCCTCCACGGCCTTCGAAGGGATATTGGGGTTTTTCTTCACCAGAGAATCGATCACCTGGTTCGCAACCGCGACGCCCATCTGAAGTCCAAGACCTTCGGCACCTGTGATTTTGAGCAGCTTGACTATATCGGTTCGGAACTCCTTTGAGATCTCTTCGGCACAGACGTACCGGACCTGCAGAAACACAAGAACAAAAACAGCCATTATACAGCTGAAGCCTATCCTCATTCTTCTTGTTTGCGTGGCCATTTGTTCTCCTTTCGACGCACTAATTTTCAGCCCAACAATCTCTTCAGCCGACGCGATTTGAGTTCGGCTGCAAGAGCAAGGTTATGTGGTTTTCCTTTACTATAGCCCGCCCTTATATCAAACGGCCGACTTTCTTGAAGCATTTACTAAATATCCCATGCTTTCAAGGTGCTTTTTGAGGTTCTCAAATCTGAAGGTCCAGAAAATCATGTGTTGCGGATAATTTGTTAAACTATGCTCTATAAGCAATCCTCTTGAGAATATGCCTTTGTATTCACGGAGTTCTTTTAACTGATCCTTTTTAAGAACATATTTTTTCAAGAAACAATTTAATTCTATAGTGTTCGGAGAGACGCTTATCTTTGCAAAAGGCCACGATATATTAAAACTGTCTAATCTTACACCACCGATTTGTGAAAATTTGCCGGCTTCAATCATAGTCAGTGCCTATCCACGAATAGAAATCGAGCACGAGCGAGGTTCCAATCCAGAAAAGAGATATTTTTTACAAGATCAAGGAAATCAAGGGATTACGCGGAGACGTACGTTAGTACGTCGCACAAGTGATCCCGAAGATTGACGATGAGATTGTAAAAAATAGCCATTTATGGATGGATCTAATTAGCACTCGTATAACGCTCATTCAAGCGTCTTTATCGGCTTGTTTGTTGGTTTTCTGAAATTGGATGTTGAGACTTCCTTAAGCTGCCGTGTATTCGAGCAATATTATCTCAACTGAATTTCAAAGGCGCTGCTCAGGGGGCGAGGCACGGTGTCAAAATTGGTCTGATGCCCTTTCCACCTTTCTCCACGCTCAGCCCGTCTAACAGAAAATCGAAACTCAGCTGATAATCTGACGAACGTCACTTATTCCGCTCACGTTATCTTTCTCGCTGATTGCTTTCCAACAATTCATCCATTGCGGCTTCATCCATACGGTAAAGGGTCCAGTCACCAAGAGGCTTTGCACCAAGCGACTGATAGAAGTGCTTTGCGCGTTCATTCCAGTCCAGTACCATCCAGTCACATCTACGACACCCTCTTTCGCGGGCCAACCGGAGAATGTGGAGGATAAAGGCCTTGCCCAAACCCCGACCTCGAGCATTCGGCTCAACATAGATATCCTCTATGTACATTCCAGGACGGCCCTGGAATGTAGAGAAATTGGGGAAACAGAGCGCATACCCACGGACTTCGTTATCTATGTATCCGACGAACAGCTCTGCCGCAGCGCCCTGTGCGAAAAGGTATCGCTCCAGCAATTCTTCCGTGACACGGAATTCTTTGAGGAGCTTTTCGAACTCTGCGAGTCCTCTCATGAGTTCCACTACACGGGGCAGATGTTCGCGGGTCGCTTTCTGAATTCTCAATGTCAGATCTCCTTGTGTCATATTCTGCGAATTCACCATCGC
>CAZEGG010000197.1:0-6925 GCA_964511755.1 uncultured Desulfobacteraceae bacterium
CGCTTATCCCCAGAGCGATGTAAACCTTCGGCCGTACGGTTCTTCCGGAGGTTCCAACCTGCCTGTCTTTGGGAAGCCATCCCTTGTCGGCAACAGGGCGGGAACAGGAAAGAGTAGCTCCAATCGCGTCCGCAAATTCCTGAACCAGGGGAATGTTTTCCGGTTTTCCAATACCCCGTCCCACTGAAACCAGAATATCAGCTGCGGTAATGTCAACACCTGAGAGTTCCGCCTCCACGTATTCCAGGAACCTGCGCCTGAATTGCGGCCAGACAGGAGGTTCCAGCGTAAATTTCTGAGTTGCTTTATCATGGGCAAGCGAGGTGGGGAAACAGCCGGTGCGCTGTGTGACGAGGTATTGGGCAAAAGGCTTCATACGCAATTTTTCGTTGATTTTTCCCCCGTAGATCTGTCTTTCCACTTCAAGGGTCCCATTGTTCAGCGTTACATTCAGACAGTCGCTTACCAGCGGGATTGAGAGTCGTGCAGCGAGGGCAGGGGCCAGGTCCATGCCGACGGCGGTGTGTCCCATCATGGTCAGAAATGACCGCCGCTCATTGACGGTCTTTTCGAGAGCCAGAAGATAAGGATAAGGGCTGTAGTCTGTGAGCTCCGGCGAATTCATCACAAGGAGATTATCGCAGGAACTTTCAAGATGTCCGGCTATCTCATCAATGTCCTTTCCCAGCAGCAAAACGGTTACCCGCAGTCGGTTACGGGAGGCGAGTGTTTTGGCAGCGTTTAACATCTCGAAGGTAATATCGCGGAATTCTCCTCTTCTGTGCTCCGCCAGCACCAGTATTTCATCCATTTTCAGCTCACCCCCCCTCTGTCTCTGATGATTTGCGCCGTCTTTTCACAGATATCGTTCAGGGTCCCGGTCAGCATTTCCGCTCCTTCCCCTCCGGTGGGAAGAAAAAGCGTTCGCGAAACGACATTTGAACCCCCGGAGCCGATTTCATCTTTCGACAGTCCCAGTTCTCCGTGATCCGTTTCCCGAATCCGGATGTTCCGCACCTTCCGGATTCCCATGACGGATACGTAACGGGGATCATTGATACCCGTCTGCACGGTGATCACTCCCGGCATGGACAGCTCCACCTTTTCCTGGGTATTGGATTCCAGTTCCCGGTGGACAGAGACAAGGTCGCCATTGACCTGGAGGTCTACGGCCAGAGAAGCAAACGGCAGATCGAGCCACTCCGCCAGAATCGGGCCGACCTGGGCCCATCCATCATCAGAGGCCTGTGCGCCCGTAAGGATGAGGTCATATGGCAGGTCCTTTACTGCCCCATAAATTCCCCGGGCGATGCCGAACGCGTCAGAGCCCTTAAAACCTTGGTCATCTATGAGAACGGCTTCGTCCGCGCCCATGGCCAGCGCACGCCTGAGAACGTCTTCAGAGCCCTCATCACCCAGGGTAACCACGGTTACTGATCCCCCGTGCCTCTCTTTAAGGAGGACGGCCTCTTCCACGGCATAATTGTCCCACTCGTTGATGCCCATCACGAGGTCCTCGGTATCGATCCCGGTGCCCTCTTTGTTTATCTCCAATTCAGCTTCGGCCACCTCGGGGACCTGCTTCACACAGACTATGATATTCATATTGCCTCCTTTTGTTCGTTCTCCAATCCCGAGGTCGTTTCCTCAATCCTGATGCCCGGGATAGCGTAATTCCTCGATTCGGTCTCTCTCCCAATCAAGATCTCCTATCCGTTTTACCCGTTACCGCAATATCCCCCTGGTAAAGATCTCCAGGAAGGTATTCGAAAGTTCTGTAAGCCCCACACGACCTTCAGCGTGATACCATTTGATGGTGTAATGGACCATTCCGAAGAAGGCAAAGGATGCCACTTCGGGAGGAATCTGTTTCATCTGCCCTTGGGCATCCAGATCTTTCAGTATCGACGTGAACAGCAGGAGATACCGTCTCTGTTTGCGGACAAGAATATCCCGGTACTCCTGATTCAGTGCGTCCATCTCATTGACGAGGAGGACCAAGAGGTGCTGATCGCCGGCATAGTAGCTTGTATAAAAGCGGAGGACCCGGTTCAGCTTTTCTTCCGGAGAGATTTCGGATGCACAAATCTGCTCAAGGGTCTTTAGGGCCTCGTCCATGGCATCATTCATCAGGGCAAAGAGAATCTCCTCCTTGTTCTCGAAGTAATAGTAAAGCGATGCCTGATTCATGTGGAGATGCCGGGCGATATCGCGCATCGATGCGGCATGATAGCCTTTTTCGGCAAAGAGATGTGCGATGGTCCGCTGAAGTCTTTTGCGTTTCTGATAGTTCTTTTTCGGAGGCATTGTTTATCGTTTATCAAACGTTCGTTTAACCTATAGAAGGTGGGCATGTTTGTCAACATGTTTTCCGTCTGCAATGAGCCGTTCGGAGCGAGACCCGGGGGCAGGGAGGACCTGCCCCTCAGGTTGGAAGGGCATGCGGTTCTGCTCACAGAAGAGAACCTTTGTGTAATAATGTCTGGATTTTTTTGTCAAATATGCTAAAAATAGAAATAGTGCATCCATGAGGAGGGGACATTCGTTATGAAAATATTGATTCTGGGCGGAAGCGGAATGTTGGGGAGCGAATGCAGAGAATTACTCAGCCAGTACCATGAGGTCATTGCACCGGACAGGGATGCCCTTGACATTGTGAGCTGGGATCAGGTCATCGAAAACCTGCAAAACATCTCTCCTGATGTTGTTTTGAACTGCGCTGCATTTGCTGATGTTGACGCCTGTGAAGAGAACGAATTTGCCGTGAGAAAGATAAATGTCGAGGGACCCAGAAACCTTGCACAGGGAGCTGCACGTTTTGGCAGTAAGCTCATTCATATATCAAGTGACTATGTTTTTGACGGTCAGAAAACCGTGCCGCAACCCTATTTCGAGGATGACCTCGTCAGGCCGCTGTCGGCCTACGGAAAGAGCAAGGCAGAGAGTGAAACCGCCGTACGGGAAAACTCCTCCAATTACATCATCCTGCGGACCGGCTGGCTTTACAGCGGGGGAGGAAGTAATTTTGTGAAGTCCATTATTTCGGCTGCCGTGAAGAAGTCTTCGAAGGTCTTGAAAGTGGTTAACGACCAGATCGGCTCTCCCACCTGGACATATCGCCTTGCGCACCAGATTAAGACCATATTGGATCATGGGGGCAGGGGAACGTATCATTCCACGGCTGAGGGGTTTTGCAGCCGGTTCGAATGGGCGGCATATATCGTGAAGAAACTCTCACTGAAGGTCCCTGTTGAGCCCTGCGCTACTGATGAGTTTCCGAGACCGGCAAAAAGACCGGTGAATTCCATTCTGGAGAACAGGTTGCTGAAGAAGCAGGGCATCAACATAATGAAAGACTGGAAAGAGGACCTCGATGAGTTTTTGGACAGGTTCGGGGAATCGCTCATCCGTGAAGCTTCCGGAGGCTAGAACCGGGGAATTGGAACGAGCATACTTCCTTTGCGCTCAATCCAAAAGCCCTGTGCCTTATGCCCTGAACCCTTGAGTAGCTATGCGCCTTTTCCTAACCATACTCGCACTGGCGTATGTCATATGCCCCGTTGATCTCCTGCCGGACTGGCTGGTAGGAATTGGGTGGATTGATGATATCGTGGTCCTGGGACTCCTTTGGTGGTATCTCTATCGTTACAGCAGGCGGAGATTTCGTGCGGAAGAAGGGCCTTTTTCCGGGGGCGGCGCCTGGAGTTCCCAGCAAAACAGAGAACAACCAGCCGGGAACGGGTCCTCAAGTGATCCTTATCAGGTTCTCGGGATCGGGAGGAACGCATCACAGGAAGAGATAAGGCAGGCGTATAAACGTCTGGCAGGCAAGTATCATCCCGATAAGGTTTCACACCTCGGTCTGGAATTTCAGGCGCTCGCAGAGAAACGCTTCAAAGAGATACAGGCCGCATACGAAGCGCTCCGGGTCAAATAGTGCCCATCCACGAAAAGAATTTGGGCACCACCGGGTTTCCAATCCACAAATGATCCCGCAAATTGACGCAGAGATTGTGGAAAACAGCCTCTTATGGATGGAAACTAGATAGAACGCCCGAGGACTCCTCCTTCATAGATTGCCGCCTTCGCACTTCTGGGTTCCAGGCAATCCCCGACACGGTGAAGTTCATAGCCCAGTGGCTCGACCTGCTCATAGAGCTGGTTGTCAGGGCGGCTCCCGATGGCAATAACAACCCTTTGCGCCTCCAAAAAAGTTTCATTGCCGTCCTTGTCACTCACGACTACTCCATTGTCTTCCACCTTTTTCAGGCTTGTCTCGGTCATCATCCTGGTATTGGTTGCCCGCAATTTCCGCAGGAGAATCTTTCGCGTCATGCTCTCCAAGGCTTTTCCAATCTTGGGCAGCAGTTCCACGATAGTGACATCAGAACCTGATTCGGCCAGATGGTGCGCGACTTCGCACCCGGTGGCCCCGCCGCCGATAACAACGGTTTTTTTCGGGGACGGGGCTTCTCCCTCGAGCATGCCCACGTAAGAAGTGACGATCGGCTTGTCAATCCCTTCAACCGGGGGCAGAACAGGGAGTGAGCCGGTGGCGAGGATAACCACGTCGGGGTTTTGCTGTTCTATTGTATCCACCGTCACTTCCTGATTCAGATGACATTTAACCCCGAATTTCTCAATCTGTCTTTTTTGATAGCGGATAAGATTGAGCAGCTCTTTCTTGTAGTTGGTAACGCTGCCCATAATGAGCTGCCCGCCGAGAACGGATGCCTTCTCAAAAAGGTGCACCTCGTGTCCCCGACTGGCGGCCACCCATGCCACATTCAATCCCCCTGGACCGCCGCCGATCACCATGACTTTTCGGGTCTGTGCGGCGGGCACAATAGCCATTTCCTTTTCTCGGCCAAGGGTTGGATTTACGAGGCATTCGATTCTTCCCCTTCGGAAAATGGACTCCATGCACGTGTTGCAGGCGATGCATGTTCGTATATCCTCAAGGCGCCCTTCTTCTGCTTTTTTGGGCAGCTCCGGATCTGCCAGGAGCCCCCTTCCCATGCAGACAAGATCTGCCTTACCTTCGCTGATGATCTCATCGGCAAGCACCGGATCATTGATTCTTCCGACGGCCATGACCGGTACATGGAGTGCGTTCCTGATTTCTCCCGCGCTGTCCGCAAGGCATGCCTGTTTCATAAACATGGGTTGTGCAATCCATTCGGGAGTTGCGTCGTTTCCCGCCGAGACCTGAACCACGTCCACACCTGCCTCTACTATGGGCCTCAGAAGCTGAATGCTCTCCTGCACTGTCAGGCCGTCAGGACAAAACTCCTGGGCACTGATTTTGAAGGATATGGGGAAGTCTTCTCCTACCCGACGCCGGAGTTCCTCTACGACTTCCCGGGCAAATCGTGTTCTGCCGAGAATATCACCACCGTATTCGTCCTCGCGGATATTGGAGAAACGGGACAAGAACTGATTGATAAGATACCCATGGGCGCCGTGGATCTCAATAAGTTCAAAGCCCGCCTTCAGTGCCCTTTCAGCGGCGTCCCCGAATTTTAAGACCAGTTCGCGGATACCTTCTTTGGTCAGCGGCTCCACGTCGCCGCGAATGACAGGGCAGGGCAGCGGAGAAGGCGCCAGTGGCTTCCGCTTGATCACCTTGATGGATGTCTGCCGCCCTCCGTGATGCAACTGCACGGCGGGAACAGCACCTTCAGATTTCATCACCCGGGCGATTCTCGATAACCCATCCAAGAGGCGGTCGTCGTCGATTCTTGCCTGATGGGCAGAGACAACGCCTTCGGAGGAGATCGCACAGGCTTCCATGATAACCATGGCCGGGCCGCCGGCTGCCCGCAGACGATAATGCTCCACCGTCTTGTCGGTTATGTCTCCGTCATTTTCTATCAAAAAAGAAGCCAAGGCTGGCATAACGATCCGGTTCTTGAGTTCAGTTCCCCGAATCCGAAACGGGGTGAATAACGAATGCATGGCCCCTCTCTACTCCTTTCCTTCAGGATCAGGGGTGCCGTGAATATCGATCATTTTTTCCCCCTTTACATAGTCAGTTGATTTGTAGGTCGTGATGTTTTCCACTTTGGTCATGATCTCTCTCATTCGATCACACTGCTGCCTCAATTCCCGCACGGCCTCGCTTTCCGGTAGTTTTTCCAGGATTTCATCGAGCAGGTAGTAAATGTATTGAAGCGGCTGATTCAATTCATGGCATGTGGTGCAGGCAATTTCAAGCACCCCCCGCAATTTTTCCTTCTCCAGGCGGTGCTCCTCGGCGCGTTTTCTTGCAGTGATGTCGCGCGTAACCGCAATAAGACATTTTTCTTCCCCATAATCGATCACTTCCGCGGACCAGAGGACATACCTGATTTCTCCGGATTTCATGCGGAATTTTGCTTCCAGGTTCCTGATCTTTTCCTGCTCATGGAGAATTTTGACCATCTCGGCGCGTTGATCAGGATCGACCCAAATGCCCAGGCCTACCGACGTACGCCCAATGACCTCATCGCGACGGTAGCCCGTAGTCTCCAGGAATGCTTCATTGACATCAATATAAAACCCATCCTCCAGGGTGCTGATGACGATCCAGTCCGGACTGGATCGAAATGCTTTATGAAATTTTTCCTCGGACCGGGCAAGGGCCTCGTTCGCGTGTTCGCGTTCCGTGTTATCCATGAAATAGCCAAGGAGGGCCGGTCTTTCATCATAGGAAATTGATATCACCGATTCTATGATCCACTTCAGCTCACCGTTCTTATCCACGGCACGGTAGAGGTACGATGAAGTGCGTTCCCTCTTGAGCATCTGTATCGCATTCGCCCTTACTTTCTCCCAGTCTTCGGGGAAGACCAGCATGGATGCCTCTTTCCCTAACAATTCGTCTTCCAGGTAGCCTGATATACGCTGAAATTCCTTGTTCACAAAACGGAACTTCCTATCCTGC
>CAZEGG010000198.1:0-6880 GCA_964511755.1 uncultured Desulfobacteraceae bacterium
TCACGGGCCGGGCGCGCGACCTTGGGGAAGCTGATTTTTCAGAGAGTTTCAAGGCAGGCAGGATCGCATTGCTTGACCTTTGCCGGGACAGCGACGGCAACGCCGTCGGCTTCGGTAACGCCGATTTTGTTACGGCCAGGCTGCTGTCCAGGATGGATTACGGAAAAACAGTGATCAATGCCTTGACCGGCATATCCGTGTACAAAGGAAGCATCCCGGTTTGCCTGCCGAACGACCGCATGGCGATCCAAGCCTGTTTCACAACCCTGGGTCCGATTCCGCCGGCCCGGGTTCGGGCCATTCTGATCCGTAATACCCTTTGCTTGGACGAGTGCTGGGTGAGTGAGGCCCTTGCGGGTGAGGTCCTTGCGGGCCGGGAAACCGAGGTTGGGGAGCCGTTTCACATCGAATTTGACAGGTCAGGCTGTCTAATCCGACCTCGGATGGTCCCGTAAGAGGATTGTTTGAGACCAAGTCTCTGACTCCCCGCAGTGTCGGCTTATTCATGATTAGCACGTGTAAGCATGGAAGACCTGAAATACTCCTGCCGGCAGCGCAGCTGTTCAATGATATGTGAACGCGACGTTGACACTTCGAGCCCAACACGCGTCCTACCTTGCTAGACTGGTTCTACGGGAACTGCGTGATCCCGACCGAGGTCAATCTGAATCTCTGATGATAGAAGAGGAGGTCATTCGCTCATGAGTGAGCACATTTGTTACTGTTTCGGCTACACGGCTGAAGATATCCGCAGGGATGTGGAAGAGAACGGGCGGTCGACGATCATGGAAAAGATCATGGCTGAGAAAAGACGGGGCGGCTGCGATTGCGCAAACACCAATCCCAAAGGGAGGTGATGCCTGCCTGATGTCCGCCGGGTTGCGGAACAAGATGGCAAGCAGCATCACCCGCAAGCTCTTTTTATGAGTTCGCTGGGGTAACCCTTTCTCCGTACTCCGGTTCTTGACGACTTGAAGCTGGTAAATTGATTCCAACGATCTTTTGGCTTCAACGCGGGGCGGAACCAGATGAATCAGGACCTCTGCGTTTCCGGCGGCACATGGCGTTCATCAGCGAAGAGGCGGGCAATTTCATCGGCAGCGAATGAGGGCCATGGTGCGGGCTTTCCATTCCTGGTGGCCTCCACGCCGGAACCTGGCTCCATGACCTCGCCGATGACGGTCACTTCAACACCGGCGTCGCCGATCTCTTTCATGAGGCCGTCGACGTAGTCCCTTTTGCAGCAGATCAGAAGCGATCCTGAGCCGATCAGCCCCACGGGTGAGATGGAGAGGAGCGAGCAGATTTCCCGGGTGAGCGGATAGACCGGTATGTCCTCCATCCGGATCCGTATCCTGCATGCCCCGGCAATGCTCAGCTCATGGACCGCGATTGCGAGCCCCCCTTCCGTAACATCATGCATGGCGGAGACGCCCTTGCAGCCCGCTGCAATCCTCGCTTCGACGAGGATGGAGAGCAGAGAAAGGAAGTCCTGGGATGCGGCTATCTTCTTATGAGACAGGCCGAGCTCTCTCAGCCTTTCGCCCAATTCACCCGCAATGATGGCGGTTCCTTCCACCGCGACCCGTTTGGTCATCAGCACCGCATCTCCGGGGGCCATATTCCTCTTGTCGATCAACTGCGCCTTTTTCACGGTCCCCGCCATCATTCCTGAAACGACCGGCCTCGAAACCGTGTCCGTGATCTCGGTGTGCCCGCCGCAGAGGGTGATTCCGTGGCTCCGGCAAATCCCATGAAGTTCGCTCATGACCCGGTAAACAGCCAGCGCACTGGTCCCCACCGGAAACAGGAGCGTGGCGAGCATCCAGCGTGGTGCCGCACCGGACGTTGCAATGTCGTTCGCGCTGACCAGGACGGCATACAAGCCAATGGAGCCGGTGACAAACGTCACGGGGTCGGTTTTGAGGATCAGGACCTCTTCTCCCTCAATACCCACGGCCGCGGTATCCTCTCCAACCGCCGGCCCTATCAATACGGAAGGGTCGTCGAAGGAAAATTCGGTCAGGAACCGTTTCAGGAGATGATTCGGCAGCTTGCCCGCGGGGAGCGGCTCTCCCAGCCTGATGATCTCTTCCAGGTTTTCCAGGGTAGAAATGGTAAATGCACGTTCCACGTCGGTCTTTTTCCTGCTGTGGTTGTCCAGAAAAAGCGTGACCGCCCCCGCTCTCCTCCCGGCCTCCATATCAAAGGCAAAATCCCCCACCATCAGGATATGTTCCGGCCTGATTCCCATTTTTTGAGCGGCCCAGAGAATGCCTTCGGGATGAGGCTTCGGCTTCAGTTGATCATCCCGGGTGATCACAAGATCAAAATCGGAAATCCCGGTACCTTCGAAATTTTCGAGGGCCCGGACCACCGTCTTCCGGGTATTCCGGGTCAATATCCCGATGAGGATGCCCCGCTCCTTCAGGTAGGGAATGACCGTTTCCGCGCCCGCATTGGGCAGGGATATTTCGGCTCCCTCCATCTCGAACCTGTCCAGGATTTGAGAGACCTCCCGCCGGCGAACCGAATCGGTGATGCTTCTCATGTATTCGAGTACGGGAATCTCCGGGGGGCATCCTATGGCCTGTTTGATCCGGTCAAAATCGAGGGCCCCCGGTTTTGTCAGCGTTCCGTCAAAATCGAACAGGACCATTTTGATATGGTTTTGCGCCCGCGTGTTCATAGGCAAAAAAATAGCCTCCGGGAGAATTATTATCAAGCAAGAAAAACAAATAGGGAAAAGGCGGTTGCCCCGGAGCCCCCCATGATGATAAACATTCCTCCTATGGAACGATCGCGTTTCCCTTTCAGAACCACGTTGAGCCACTTCCGGCCTCTGGCGGGTTATTTCATCGAAAACCGGTGGGCGCTCATTGTCGGCCTCGCCTGCCTTCTTCTTGTGGACCTGCTGCAATTGATCATCCCACTGATTATCAAGAAGGCGGTCGACCTGCTCACCAGAGGGGTTGCAACTCCCCCTGCGCTCTTCCGGGAAGGGCTCGCCATCGCGGGAATCGCGGTTGCCATCGGGCTCCTGCGCTACATATGGAGGCACCTCATTTTCGGACACTCCCGGCGGGTGGAGCAGGACCTCCGAAATCGCCTCTATGCCCACCTGCAAACCCTGTCGCCGTCGTTCTACCACCGGACGAGAACCGGAGATCTGATGGCACGTGCCACAAACGATATCAATGCTATCCGAATGGCAACGGGCATGGGGCTCGTGGCCTTGACCGACGGGACTCTTCTCGGCCTTGCCGCCGTCGGATTCATGATTTCGATCAGTCCGCAGCTCACTGCCATCTCGCTCATCCCCGCCCCGATTATCGTCATCTTCACCCGGGTGCTCACGCGGCGCATGTCCACGGGATTCGAAAAGGTACAAAGGACATTTTCGGACGTCACGGAACGGGTGCGGGAGGCCTTCGCAGGCATACGTGTGGTAAAGGCGTTCAATCGCGAGGAATGGGAATACGGCCGGGTGAGGGACGAGGGAGAACGGTACGTGTCCGAGAACCTGGATCTCGCCAAGACTCTGGCCCTGTTTTTCCCGTTGATGGTCCTGTTCACAAATCTGGGACTTGCCATCGTTCTGTGGATGGGCGGCCGCCTGGCAATAATGGGGAAGATCAGTACCGGTGACTTCGTTGCCTTTATCAGTTATCTGAACCTGCTCACGTGGCCCATGATGGCAATGGGATGGGTGACGAATCTTGTCCAGCGAGGGTCTGCGTCCATGCAGCGGATCAATGCGATCCTCCAGGAACAGACCTATATCAGGGAGCCCACAGCACCCATACCCATTGCGACGGTTCGTGGAGAGATAGAGATACGGGGTCTGAACTTCCGGTACCCGGGCAAGTCCTCTCCGCAACTGAAGGATATACACCTTCATATTGCTCCCGGCGAAACAGTGGCTTTCGTGGGCAGAGTCGGTTCAGGCAAGACCACCCTGCTGAAGGCAATGGTCAGACTCATTAAGACGCCTCCTGGGACCTGTTTCCTGGACGGGCACGATGCCTCCCAGCTCTCGCTTCGGTCTCTCCGTCAGAATATCGGATTCGTCACCCAGGAGGTTATGCTTTTTTCCGATACCGTCCGGAAAAATCTCCTCCTGGGCAGGAAAGAAATCACCCAAGAAGAACTGGACAGGGTTCTGGACATCGCGGCCATGGCGGAAGAGGTGGCATCCCTGGAGAGCGGTCTGGAAACTGTGCTGGGAGAGCGGGGTATAAGCCTGTCCGGCGGCCAGCGGCAGCGTCTCACGGTGGCGAGAGCCCTTGTCGGCGATCCTCCCGTCCTGATCCTGGACGATGCTTTTTCCATGGTTGACACCAGGACGGAAGAAAGGATTTTGAACGGCATCTTCAGCATGAGGAAAGGGAAAACCAACATTGTCGTATCGCACAGGCCTTCCTCGCTGGCCCGTGCAGACAGGATATTCGTTCTGGAGGACGGAGAAATCGTGGAACAGGGGAGCCCGCAACGCCTCCTTGAAAAAAGAGGAATCTACACCAGGCTCTACGAGGAAAAGAGCCTGGCCGAGGCGCTTGGAGCTTTAGAATAGTGAAAGGGTAATCGAATGCTCTGGGATTACGGATACATGGAGGAAGGGAAGCTGGGGAAGCCCTATAATATCCGGCTCCTGAAGAGACTGCTCGGCTATGCCTCTCCCTACAGGAAAATGATGATCTTGGCGCTCATCCTCTCAGTCCTGATCACCCTCTTTGATCTCGCCACTCCGTATCTCACCAAGATTGCCATTGACCGGTATATCGTCTCCACCTGGTACAAGGTTTTTTTCAAACAGCCTGATACCCGGCCCCGAGGCATCCTGCAGGAAAAATACATGTCCCTTCTCATCAAGAGCAAAGACGGCGACTTCGCGATCATTTCCCGCAGAAATCTCAGAAAAATAGATCCGGCCGAACTCCACGTTCTTCGGACCGGTGGACAAATCTCTGTCACGGAATATTACCGCATCATTCCCGATCCGGAAAAGACTGAAATCCTGTCCCGTTTGCGGCCCTTTCCGGAAAAGATGGCGGATGGCTCCGTTCTGGCAACCGCAAACAGCCTCACGGACCTTCCCGCGAAAGAAATTGCGACCCTCCGCAGCCGGGACCTGGGAGGCGTTGCCGCCGTGGGAGGGATCCTCCTGATTCTCCTTTGCCTCGCTTTTGGACTGGGATACGGAGAATTCTACTTTCTGGAGTATGCGGGTCAGCATATCATGCAGGATATCCGGCTCGAACTCTTTGAGACCATCCAGAGACAGGCTATCAGGTTCTTTGACCGGCAGCCCCTCGGCAGGCTCGTCACCAGAGTCACGAACGACGTGGAGAACCTCAACGAGATGTTTAAGACCGTGCTGGTCACCCTTTTCAAAGACATTTTCATCGTAGTCGGTATTTTCGCCATTCTCCTGTATCTCAACTGGAAGCTGGCGTTGATCTGTTTCCTCCTCATGCCCCTGATCTTCGGGATAACTTTCCTCTTCAGCACCATGGCCCGGGAGGCCTTCCGCGACCTCCGCATAACCGTTGCCAAGATAAATGCCTTCCTGCAGGAACGGCTGAACGGCATGCAGGTGATCCAGCTCTTTTGCGCCGAAAAGAGCCAGTTTGAAACCCTCAAAAGGATTAATCATGAGAACTTCCTTGCGGGCATGCGGCAAATCAAGGTCTTTGCCATGTTCATGCCCATCATGGAGATCCTGTCGTCCTGCGCGATCGGCTTGCTGCTCTGGTACGGAGGAGGACGGGTGATCCAGGAGCAACTTACCCTCGGGGCACTGGTGGCGTTCATCAGCTATATACAGATGTTCTTCAAACCCATCCGGGATATTTCTGAAAAATATAACATCATGCAGTCGGCCATGGCCTCCACGGAGAGGATCTTTCAATTCATGGACTACCGGGAATACATTCCCGATCCGGAAAAAGCCCTGGTGCCGTCCCGGCGGGAAGGCCGTCTTTTGTTTGAGGATGTTTCCTTTTCCTATGACGGGAAAGAGACGGTCCTCCATGATATTTCATTTGAGTTGAAGCCCGGAGAAACCCTCGCCATTGTCGGCCCCACCGGGGCCGGCAAGAGCACCATCGTGAATCTCATCGAAAGATTCTATGATCCCGACAAGGGTTCCGTTCTCCTGGACGGCGTGGACCTCCGGGACCGGGAAAAGCGGGAACTCCGCGAGCAGACGGGATTGGTGATGCAGGATGTGTTCCTCTTCACAGGCACCCTGGCTGATAATATCACCCTCGGCAGAGCAAGAATAGATGCTGCCGTGATGGAGCAGACGGTTGGGCTGGTCAACCTGAAAAATATTGCAGACAAAATGCCCGGCGGATGGGCTCAGGAAATCGGAGAGGGAGGCGGCACCCTTTCCGCGGGAGAACGGCAGCTCCTCTCTTTTGCCCGAGGTCTTGCCGCCGATCCCCCTCTCCTGATCCTGGATGAGGCGACCTCCAGCGTGGATCCTGAGACGGAAAATCTCATCCAGAGCGCCATCTCGCGCATGACCGCTTCCCACACGACCCTGGTCATCGCGCACAGGCTTTCCACGGTCCGCAATGCGGACCGGATCTTGGTGCTTCACAAGGGAAGGGTTCGTGAGCAAGGCACCCATGAGGAGTTGATGGCGCAAAAAGGCATATATTTCAAATTGCACCAAATCAGGAGCGGCTGATTATTGCGCGCTTTCATCCATTGCTCAAGGAGGGAGGGATAAGCACAACGGAAAATGTGCACCACATCACGCAGTTTCTCGGCCTGAAGAAGAGTACGGTCGGAATGCTGCTCATGGTCATTCTGGTTGGCATGGGAGAGAAGATGGCCGAGCGATTCCTGCCCATCTATCTTATGGCCCTCG
>CAZEGG010000199.1:0-6822 GCA_964511755.1 uncultured Desulfobacteraceae bacterium
TGTTGATTTCCTGGATAAGAAAATCCAGCCGCCTCCCAAGGGCATCATTTTTTGACAGGAATTCCTCAAATTGACTGCAGTGGCTCCCTATCCGCACCAGTTCCTCCGTTATGTCCGCCTTTTCCGCAAGAATAGCCACCTCCTGGGCGATTCTTGCATCGTCGATATGGAGATCATCCACCATTGAGGCAATCCTTTCCTTCAATTTCCCGGCCTTCTGGTCCATTGCCTCAGGCACACGCCTCTTGATCTCATCTACTTGGCTTCTCATGGTTCGCAGACGCCCTCTGAAATCTTCCTCAAGAGCCTTGCCTTCCCTAATTCGCATGAGATCGTAGGAATCCAGGGCCTTGCGGAGGACTTCGTGAAAGCCCGGTTTTAACCTCTCAAGGTCGGGTGTCTCCGGCTTGGCCACAATGGTGTCTTTGAATTGGCAGAGTTGCTCCGCACTGATCTGTGCGTCTATTCCAAATTCCTCCCGGAGCTGTTCAAAAATCTTCAGGTAGGATCGCACAAGCGGGGCGTTCAATGTAAGCTCGTAGGAAAGCGCTTCTCCGTTTCCCTCTATCTGTACGGAGACTTCAACGCGGCCTCTCCTGATCCTTTCGGCGATCAATCGTTTCAGGTCATCCTCCAGCGGTTGGAACGTCCTGGGAATGCGAAGAATAATATCCCGGTAGCGATGGTTTACCGATCGAATCTCCGTGAGGAGCATCGTTCCCTCGCAATCATGTTCGGCCCTGCCGTAGGCGGTCATGCTCTTGACCACGGCACATTTCCTCCCTTCGCTGAATCATGTATATGTCCCTGAGTTTTCTAAAATATCCTCTCGTAACAGGATCGGAATAGTCTTTGTACGTCCATGCCAGCGGCTCGAAATAACCCTTGCGAAAAACAAGAGTCAAATCAGCATAGATCCCTTTTGAAAGATATATTCTGTGTACATAGTTTTTGCCGGTTGCCAATACCAGGCGTTCCGGTGAAATATAACCCGGGTCAACATTGATTCTCCTCTTTCCTTCATGGAGATACCGCTTTTCCACCTCGTTGCACCGAAGTTTGATCGAAACAAGCTGTTCCGGGCGGATCAGTCTCTCAAAGGAGATAAAGCGCCTGTGAAGCGGCCACCCCATCTCCTTTTCGTAGTACCTGGTTCGATCAAAAAAACATTCGGGGCTTATCCAGTCCGCCGTGCCGAAGATCCCGGATAACTCATCGATGACTCGCTCCAAGAGTGCCTTTTCCGGAGAAAACAGACTTGCGATCAGCTTTACAGGCTCCGGTTCATGTGGAAGACTCATATCTTACTTCCCTTTATGCTTCTTGCCTCATCTCGCTGATCGCTCTTTTCAGGTCTCCCACTCCCACGGTGGACGTGCCCACTTCTCCAACGACAATACCGGCGGCAAGATTGGAGATGACTGCCGCCCTTTTCATGTCGAGACCTGATGCCAGTCCAAGACAGAAAGTGGCGATAACGGTGTCCCCGGCGCCGGTCACATCATATACTTTCTTCGCCGCCGTGCGAATATGCCGCGTCTCACCTCCCTGTTCGAAGAGGGTCATGCCCTGTTCTCCCTGGGTGATCAACACCGCCTGACAATCGAGATTTTTCAGGATTCCATCTCCGGCCTTTGCCAGCCCTTCTCCGTCAGTGATCTCAAACCCGCAATATGCCCCTGCCTCCAGGTGGTTGGGGGTGATCACATCCACCCCCCGGTAAAGCGGAAAACTCTCGACTTTGGGGTCTACCGCGACAATCCCGCTCCAGGATCTTTTCAGAAGGCGCAATCCTGCTATAATATCAGGAGCCACAACTCCTTTCCCGTAATCGGAGACGATGATCACATCCAGCCCCTGCATCATCTTTTCCACAAAGGCCAGCAGCCTTTTCATCATCCCGGGATCGATATCCTTTCTGCTTTCCCGGTCAACCCGGACGACCTGCTGACTGTGGGCAACGATTCTGGTTTTGGTGCTCGTGGGTCTCCCCGGTTCCACCAGGATGCCTTCCGTGGTAAGCCTCAAATCTTCCATCCGGGCAATCACTTCCCTCCCTGTGGCATCGTCTCCGATCACCCCGCAAAGGGTGGGATTTGCTCCCAGGCTGAAAATATTGTTGATCACGTTCCCCGCGCCGCCCAGCATCGTGGTTTCACCCTGAACATCCACGACCGGCACGGGTGCCTCCGGTGAGATGCGGGAGACTTTGCCCCAGAGATACCGGTCCAGCATGACATCGCCCAGCACCAGAATTCGGGCGCGACGGAATCCGTCAACAGCCTCCTGAAGCAGTGCTTTTTCCGTCTCCGACATGCTTTCCATATTTCTGCTCACGATGACTCCTCTTTCCAGGACACCGGGGCATCCTGGAATTTCTGTTCGAACTCGTTCGTTTGATGCTCAAGATGTAAAAACCCGGCAGAGCTCTTCGCCGGAAGGGCAGCATCTGGCGCCCGACGATTGGAAGAAGAAACGGGGGAAGCACGGTGGAAAGACTGTTCGTCTTGCGGGTATTCCCACGCGCCGGTTGAAATGCACTGTATCATTCTGTGCCTGACTTGTCCACATCATATGACGAACCGTGATCACCGGCAAGACATCATCTGCTGCGTTGCCTTCGCTCGCTCCTCCCTTGCGGCGTATTGTTTCTCATACGCCTCGATCGTCGCTCCTCGGCACCTTACATCTAGTCCCTTGCCGATGATCAGCATCCTCTCTCAACCACTCACCTTCATAAATGTGGATGGACTTTGACGGTGCATCTGGAACGAACCGGCAGAGATCAGAGCAAACAGTGTTACCTGAAATGAGGTGAACTCTCAGAGACCTACCGTGAGCAGCGCCAAAATTTTCCTTGAATAATTGAGATAGACTCGCTAACGTAGAGCCGATCTTCGCTTAACCGGGACCAGCGAACCATTTGGAAAGAAGCTATACGCAGTGATGGCACATGTTCTCTCCAGAGAGTTCCATGAGAAATCGCCTTCGACTCTTTTTGAAAATTGTCTCTTACATCCTTGTAGAAGCGTTTGGAGCTGTCCTTCTGGTATCCTTTCTTTCCATGTTGACGGATGTAATTACGGTTTTGAAATTTGTACTCCCGATCGTCGCGCTCAGCTCTGCGGCAAGTGGCTTTTGCACCCTAGACAAAAGCGTGGACTTGATAATACACAGACACCTGTCCGCCATCGGTACGGGGATCGGGACTGGCTTATTACTCTACGGCATCCTGGGCGTCTTCTTGTTCTTTTTGAGTGGAGAAAACCTGTTCGGTTTTCGAGATTTCCTGGTCTTCCTCGGTATCGGGGCAGGATGCGCCGAACTGGGCGGTCTACTGGCCCTGAAGCGCAGTAGATCTCCACTGTAGTCGCTTATTGTCCAAAAGCAAAAGGAGGGAAAAATGAGAAGGAAATTCAGATTATTGAGTGTTCTGGTTTTTGCAATCTGCTTTCTGAGTGTTATTCCAACCGGGTACGGTGCATCTGCAACTATTTCATCGGCCGACTACAAGGCCGGAGCGGTCGTCACTATCGAGGGTACTATTTCACCCGGGCAGGACCTCTACGTTACCGTCGCTTCCCAATCTACCTTCGCGCCGAAAGACACCAAGGGTGTCAATGAAATCAAGCGACTGAAGAAAGAGGAAAAAAAATGGGATTTCGGCAGTGACACGACCGTTCCCGACCTCTACTATATGCTCACAACCAACCCGGACAAATTCGGGAAGGTTGTTGACAAACGATTTGGCGGCCCCTCCTTCTTCACGGGCCTTTACAAAACAAAAATGTTTAGGCTGAAACAATTTGATGCGCTTGATGCTGATGCGAGAGCTGTCCTTGGTCCTCTCAAAACCAAGGAACAGTGGAACTTCTTCAGGTTCACCCACGAATCCAACTACGGCATTGACACGATCACGAAGGAAAAAACCCTCCGGGGGAAGGTGGTCATCTTTGCCCGAAGTGTGCTTGCGGATTACGCGAAGACAGGCGATTACTGGGATAAGAATACGACCATTTCTCTGGACAGGAAAACCGGCAAATTCAAGGCCTCTTTCAAGACCTACCGCCATACCCCCCCCAATAGTAAATTCGATGTCTACGTCAACGGCGCCAAGACAGGCTCCTACACCGTAGCAGCCAATGGTTTCTGGTTAAGCCTGGCACACCGGTACATGAATCCCCTGTGGATCATCATCGGCGCTATTATCGTGGGTGCGTACTTCTCCATGATCGGCGCTGCCGGCGGGATGTTGATGGCCGCGTTCCAGGTGATGGTCGTGCAGACTGCCGGCCCGGTGGGGATCAACGCGGCAAATGTGCTCCGTCCTTCCAACATGGCCCTGACTCTCTTCTCGCCGTTGGGCTCATTTTACCGGTACGCGTTCAAGGAAAGGAGGGTTGCCTGGCCTGTTGGAATATCGTTCGGCGTGGGGATCTTCATCGGGTCTATCTGGCTCGGCAAATATGCCACCAAATATCTCCCCATGCAGACCTACAAGGAATGGCTGGCCGTCCTGGTGGTCCTCATGGGCATCAGAACGCTCTATGAACTGACTCCGAAAGTGATGGAGAAACGAAAGAATATCAAGGCCATGGTGAAAAAGTTCAATGAGGAGGTGGCAAAAGCCAAGGCAGAGGGGCGATCCGCAGAGATGGGACACATAGAGCCCGTCAAGTCGGGGCTTACCGACTACCGGTTCAAGTTCTGGGGAGAAGAGTTTACCATCAATCCCTTGCTCTTCGGCTTCCTCGGCCTGATTATCGGCATTGTGTCCAGAGCCTTCGGCATCGGCGGAGGGTTTCTGCTGGTGCCCAGCATGACCACTTTGGGCGCTCTTCCCATGTATATAGCGGTCCCGGTCTCTCTTATAGGAACCTGTTTCAGCAGCATCGGATCTTTCATCGGGTACTTGCTAAACGGATACCTCCCCGATCTCTGGCTGGCGATCGGGATCATCATCGGCGGTTTTGTGGGAGGCATGATCGGCAGCCGCATCCAGAAGCTGTTCAGTGAGAGAGCCCTCAAATGGATACTGGCCATCACGCTCTTCTTCCTTTTCTTCCGATTCTTCAACATCGAGATCTGGATATAGCTCTCCTTGGGGAGGAGGAGATCCTTACCTCCTCCTCCCCATTTCTCCCTCAACATGGACTCATTCCTGGATACCCTGTGGTTCAAGATAGAAATACTGATACAGCATATCAAGGCCACTCTTGATGCTGTTCTCGCACCGATCAATGCCGCCTTTGGGCCGGCATGGACCATACTCATCCTCGCCTTCCTGACAGTTCTCCTGACAAGGTTCCTTGCAAGGAAATTCAACACAAAACGCTACAGGCTGCTGAAGGAGCAGTTTCAGTACTGGTACAATCTCCGCCAGGAGGCGAATAGTTGTGAAGACCCCGAGAAGGCAAAACTGCTAAAGAAGAACATCGATCAGGCTGAACTGAACAAGGTATACTATGATTATTTCTTCGAAGGCCTTATGAAGAGTCTCCTGACCAGATATCTTCCCTTGTTTCTCATGCTGGCATACGTGAATGGGACGTACAAAGCGAATCAGTTGATGAACCACTTCGGCAAGGCATATGTGTTCAAGCTCCCGGCAATTTCCGGCAAACCGGTCCTGATCGGAGCTGTCTTCTGGTTCTTCCTGTGCGTTGTTCTGGCCTACGGCTTCTTTTTCATTTTGGGAAAGGCCATTGCTAAGCTGCGGGAGCAGCAGAATCCGCAAAAACAGCCCTGACCACTCCATTTTTTGCATTGAAGTTGACTTTGTTTTCTCAATCAAGTAAAAGAAGATGCATTTAGAAGACACCGCGCTCCTGTGGAGAAATGCGCGTCCCGCTTTCCCGGGTCCTGGATATGAAAAAGAAATACCAGATCATAACTGTCATCGCCCTTTCAAGTCTTGTAATCGGCTTCTTCCTGAGCATCTACATTACGGTTGACGAGAAGATGCCTTCCAATGCCGTTGTGGTCATTACCCTTGAAGACAAACTCTACCACTCCATTCATTTCGATTACAGTTGTGTCGCAGGGAAAACAGCAAAGATAACCACCCTCAAGAAAGCAGTAGAGATGGGCTACACCCCTGATCCCCATTGCCGGGAGTTAGGCTATTTTCGGGGAAACAGGTTATTCCTCTTCCACTATCTGCTCTCCAAGATCGGATTCCCAGTGAACAGCCGGTGGGACAAGAACGGAAACTGGTTATGGTAGTCGGTAAGACGCTGTTGACAGCAAGAGGATCTCCACCATGTCCATGCCCATCCTCCATGTAGTTACCGGTGACGGTATGATATTCGACTATCCCTTTACGGGAGAAAATATCACCATCGGTCGAAGCAAGAAGAACGATCTTTCCTTAAAAGACATCACTGTTTCCCGCCATCACGCAGAAATCAGAAAGGCAGAGAAAGGGTACCTCATTCTCGACCTGGGGAGCTACAACGGGACCAGACTTAATGGTAAATTGATTCAAACGGCTCCACTTCATTTCGGCGACAAAGTCCGGATCGGTCTGACGCGTTTGACTTTTTTTGAACGAAGGGAAGCCGGAGATGGGAATCTCGAATCGCTTATACTGACAGCAGACGGCGACTTTGAGACGGGACAACAGAAGATTGTCGAAACCAGTCTCCGGGAAACCCATGAGGAGTCACGTGAGTTGCTGGTATCCCTCGCAAGGGATACCGGCCGAAGCGCCAGAAAAGATGTTGAAGATCTCAAAGAGAAAACCAGTGTGTCTCTCCTTGCCCGGATGAACAAAGTCCTTTTCGTTCTCTATGAGATCAGCAGACAGCTCAACCAGATCAC
>CAZEGG010000200.1:0-6727 GCA_964511755.1 uncultured Desulfobacteraceae bacterium
GCACATGAATTGATCATGCTTCTGATTCTCTATCACACTCTCATGACCTGCATCGTTTTGATCCTTCTCCCTTTTGTCCCCTTTATTTCCAGAAAAAGGATCCGGGAGAGGCTGGGACTCGACCTGAGAGGTCAGACCCATTTTCGAAAACCGATCTGGGTACACGCGTTGTCCGTCGGCGAGGTTATCTCAGCAATCCCGCTGATCGACGCGGTCAAGAAAAGATACCCCGAAAATGACGTCGTCTTTTCAGCCTCGACACGTCAGGGAATGGCGCTTGCCCGAGAAAAACTCGGGACCAAAGTTGAAACCCTGATCCCTATGCCCATGGATTTCTGGTGGTCCGTTCGCCGAGCGGTCCATCACGTGGATCCCGCCTTGTTTGTCCTGATCGAAACGGATATCTGGCCCGGTCTTTCAACTTTTCTGCGGAGGAAAAACGTGAAGTGTCTCCTGGCGAACGGGCGAGTTTCTCCGAAGACCTATACGTTTTACAAGAGAATTCCATTCCTTGTACGGAGGATGTTTGACCCTTTCGATAAGTGTCTGATGCAAAGCGATCTGGATCGCGACCGTTTGTCGTTCATCGGGATCGACAAGAAAAAACTGCAGACCACAGGCAATATCAAATTCGACCGTCCGTGGGAGCAGATGACCGAGGCAGAGCAGGCAGAGTGGATGGAGACATTAGGAGTGAGGCCTGAGCACCATATTTTTGTCGCGGGAAGCACCCATCCGGGTGAAGAGGCGATCCTTTTGCGCGGGTATAAGCGGTGCCTCGAAAGATTTCCCCTACTGCGCCTGCTTCTTGCGCCCCGGAAGGTTGAACGAGCCGGTGAAATCTTCACAATGGCCCGGGACGCGGGATTTGCAGTACGGCTCAGAACGCGGATGCAGGACCATCCCGGAGAATATGATGTGCTCATCCTGGATACCATGGGAGAACTGGGACGTCTTTACGGGCTGGCGCAGGTCAGCTTCGTCGGTGGAAGTCTGGTTCCCTTTGGAGGTCACAACCTTCTCGAACCGGCGAGTTTTGGATGCCCTGTTCTCTTTGGGCCGCACACAGAGAATTTTGTCGAGATGGCAGAAGAACTCCTGCGGGCGGGTGGGGGGCGGCGAATCCTGAATGAGGATGATCTGGTACATGCAGTCCGACAGCTTCTGAGTGATTCGGAGGTTTGCAGAGACATGGGGCGGAGGGCGCGGGAATTCGTTTTCAGCAACAGAGGAGCGGTGAAACGAGTCATAGGAGAAATTGATCGATTGCTGAGAGAAACACGGAGTGGTCTCGGGTGCGGGTGAAGGGATACGACTGGTCGACACTGCATAGTGACAGGAGGAATGACCCTTTCAGGTTTTTTCTGGCCGTTCTCTCCCATCTCTACAATGGAGGCGTAAAGACACGGTTCCTGGCGTATCGTCTCGGTATCTTGCGGCACCGGCGACTCCCCGCATTCGTCGTGAGTATCGGGAACCTGGGGGTCGGAGGAACAGGCAAGACCCCTGCCGTTCGAACGCTCGCCGGGTGGGCGTTGGATCAGGGATATCGGCCGGCGGTTCTCTCCAGGGGATATGGGGGAAGTTTCAGGGGAAAGGTGCTCGTCGTTTCCGATGGAACAAGGATCGAACCGGCACCCGGTGCCAGTGGAGATGAACCATACCTCCTTGCGCAGATGCTCTCCCAGGTACCGGTCATCGTTTCGAGGGCAAGATATCGAGGCGGGCTTTTCGCCTGCGAACGATTTTCATCCAACTTCCTCATTCTTGATGATGGATTTCAGCACCTGGAACTTTACCGGGATCTGGATATTGTCTTGCTGGATGCTGCAGATCCATTCGGAAACGGATTTTCTCTCCCTCGAGGACCGCTCCGGGAGCCGATAGACCAACTGAGGAGAGCGGACGCGCTCGTCCTGACTCGGTCCAGCAGAGAGAAGAAAACGGACGAGGTCCTTGCGTACCTTTCGAGAAACTTTCCGGAGACACCTGTTTTTCTGGGCGACCATGTTCCGGGGCATATCGTCTTTCCCGTGAGAGGCGAGAAAATCGACACTCAAGACTTGTATGATGCGCGTGTTATCGCTTTTGCAGGCATCGCGCACCCGAAATATTTCCATGAGACCCTTGAAAACCTCGGCGTAAAGGTGCTGGCTTTCAAAGCCTTTGAGGACCATCATGTCTACACTCCCCGTGAAATCAGGGTGCTCCTCGAGGAAAGGGAGGAGCAGGGGGCCCGCCACATCCTGATGACAGGCAAAGACTGGGTCAAGGTGCAGCAGACAGGAGTCATTTCCCCTGAGATGGGGTATGTGGATATCCAATTCCGTATTCTGGAGGGAGCAGATGCCTTTTTCCACCTTGTACGAGATGCATTTGAAAAGAAGGAGACATGAGACAGGTTCATCGCTGAACCCAGCAGCGCGGTCAGTGCGCAAGGAGAACCGAACAGGATGAGCAGGCCGGCAGTCTTTATTGATCGCGATGGAACCATCAATGAACAGATGGGCTATATCAATCATCCAAGCCGATTTCTGCTGTTGCCGCGCACAGCAGAAGCGATCAGGGAGCTCAACCGGAACGGCTTTCTGACAATCGTGGTTTCCAACCAGTCCGGAGTAGCACGGGGTTACTTCCCAGTGGAGCTCGTCCACGATGTTCATAACCGCATGAAAGAACTTCTCTCCCGGGATGGCGCTCGGATTGACGGAATATTCTTCTGCCCGCATCATCCGCTGGGCCGGGTCGAGAAATACGCGATTGCCTGCGACTGCAGAAAGCCGGGCATGGGACTCATCCGGCAGGCCAGGGACCGGTTTGACATAGATATGGCTGCGTCGTACGTGGTTGGAGACCGGTGCCAGGATCTGGAAATGGCGGAAAGAGCTGGACTTGCAGGCGTTCTGGTCCTCACGGGTTACGGCCACGGAGAACAGGAATATGTCCTGCCCGGGGAATCGGTCAGGCCTGCCTACGTTGCCGAGGATCTGCTGGACGGCGTCCGCTGGATCCTTCAGACCGAGAATAGGCGTGCGGTGGGGCGATCCTGTCCTAAAAAGTATAGTCGAACATCTTGATGTCGCGGCTGAAATGTCTAGCGATCAGCTCCGTTGTCTCATCCGTATAGTATTTCTGATAGGCTGTGCGATCCTTTGCCTGTCTCCTATGAGGCAGTTTGGGTGCTTTTATGCCGATTCTGGCGCACGCCTCTTGAAAGTCTTCCTCCAGGCGTTCGTATCTGCCGATGAAATCAACGATAATATTCCCGTTGAGGTCGATCAGATATTCTGATTGCAGCTCGATAGAGGTATCAATAATATACTGGTAGGGCCTGGCCGGATCCAGCTTCCAGCGGAGAAAGGCCTCGAAGTCCTCGATGCGCTTCAGGAGATGGGGTCTTTCCCTCTGAATGTGGTGGTAGGAGCTCACCTGCAAGTCCCAGGGATTCCTGACAAAGGCAAACTTGAAAAGCTCGTTGAAAAGATCTCTTGGGAGCATTTCATAGGCGGCAATGGCCTTTGCGTGACGGGGAATCTTGCATCCAAGACGATGGTGCGAAAGTGAACTGATCCTGCTGCACAGGAACTGAGGTATGCGGTACGGATCTTTCCACCGATACCATCGAAGGGCGGCGCGGATACTCGTGCCGCCGGTTTTGGCGATGTGGACGAAAAGGAACTTGTAACGAAGGGACAGGATCATGTATGCGCCTCAAAAACCATCCCCGAGCAATACCTCAAGGTATCTTCTGCTGCTCGCTTCCACAGTATAGTCATGCACAGCGCTTTTTAAAAGGGATTTTTCCGGCGGCGAGTCGATGGTTGTCAAAATGGAACGGGCCAAAGCATGATAGTCGCCCATGCGGACCAGCGGGCCGTACCGCCCGTTTGCAAGGATTTCTCTTGGTCCGCTCGGGCAGTCGGTGGAGACGACCGGGGTTCCCAGCGCCAGCGCCTCGGTCAACACATTGGGAGAACCTTCCCATACAGAGGAGAGGACGAAGAGTGCCGCCTTGCGCATGTATGCGTATGGGTTTTCAACAAACCCGGGAAAGCACACATCATGTTTGATGCCCAGTTCCCGGGCAAGCGATTCCAGCATTACGCGATCCCGGCCCTCTCCCAGTATGGTCAAATGACAGGGCCGCTTTTCTCTTACCAGCGCGAATGCCCTCAGGAGGGTCGGGAAATCTTTCTGCCGTGTCAGCCTGCCCACGCCCATAATGACCGGTGCGTTTCCCGGACTGAACCAGGGGTGCTCTACGGGTTGACCGGCAAGGGCCATGAGTTCGGGGGTTATCACCGGGTTTTGAATGACTCGGAGAAGAGTAGGGGAAAGCCCCGCGTTTTTGGCCAGATCATCGGCCACTCCGTTTGAAACAGCCACCACGGCATCAGCAAACGGGTACAGGACTCTCATGCGCAGGTACCAGAGGCGTTTCTTGATGAGATGTTTTCCGGCCATGGCCGCGGATACCGTCGTTCCCATGCGCAGGACCACTCGAGTCGAAACTCCCGCAAAATAGCGTGCAAGAATGGCTACCTGGTTCGCTCGGTCCTTTGCAGCAAGAAGCGCTGTCGGCCGTTCGGTTCTGAGATAACGGGCGAGCCCGGGAAGACTGGTGAGGGTATGCGATGCCCCGAGATCTACGGAATGTACTTGGGCCGGAAAAGTCTCGACATAGGTGCTTTCTGTCCTGACCGGAATTAGGTCGATATTCGCTCCCAGGTCCGCAAGACCCCTCACAAGGTTCAGAACCATCCGTTCGACGCCCCCGGTACCGGAAAAAGAGACAAAAACCGCTATCTTGGGCCGCTGCGCGTTTTTGCGAGGACTCTGTGTGTTCATTGTCCGTTGTTCACAGGCGGCAGTCTGTCTTGAGGGATGTGCCTGAGCCGGGGATGTGCCGCGTCCTTTCGGGAAACGAGGGGATCTTGGATCGGCCATGGAATCGCAAGGTCAGGGTCGGACCAGAGAACGCCTCCTTCAGTCTCCGGGGAATAATAGTCGCTGCATTTATACGAGACGTACGCGGATTCGCTCAGAACACAGAAGCCGTGAGCAAAGCCGGGTGGAACAAACATCTGGCGGTGATTCCGATCCGAGAGCAGTGCCGAAGTCCAGCGGCCATAGGTGGCGGAACCCCTCCTGATGTCCACCGCCACATCAAATATCTCTCCCATGATCACTTGGATCAGTTTGCCTTGTTCCCGGGGAAATTGATAATGAAGACCCCTGAGAGTTCCTTTTCCGGAATAAGACAGATTATCCTGTACAAACCGAACTCCTACTCCCAAATTGCGGTACCGGGCCTCCTGGTACGTTTCCATGAAATAGCCGCGATTATCCGCAAAAGCCTCCGGCTCGATGATCACGATTTCACGGAGCAGCGTCCTTTCCGGATTCATGGTCTGGTTTCCTGACTGTCAAGAATCCGGAAGAGGTATCTTCCGTATCCGTTTTTCTGCAGGGGTCTAGCGAGCGCTTCCAGTCTGGCGGCATCTATATACCCCATCCGGTAGGCGATTTCCTCGACACAGGAGACCATCAGTTCCTGCCGTTCCTCGATGACCTGGATAAAGCTCGCGGCCTGCATCAGGCTCTTGTGGGTACCCGTATCAAGCCATGCTATCCCCCGACCCAGTTTCTCTACATACAATTCTCCCATGTCAAGATACGCACGATTTACATCAGTAATTTCCAGCTCGCCCCTGGCTGAAGGCTTCAGTGCCCCGGCGATATCCAGAACCCGATTGTCGTAGAAATAGAGCCCGGTGACCGCATAGTGTGATTTCGGATGTGCCGGTTTTTCGTTGATGGCACTGATCCTGTCCCGCTCGTCGAAGGTGATCACCCCGTAGCGTTCGGGGTCCTTCACCCAATAGCCGAAAATGGTTGCTCCCTTTTGCCTTAAGGCGCCTTTTTTCAGTTTTTCCGGCAACCCATGTCCATAGAATATATTGTCTCCGAGGATCATACAGACCGAATCATCTCCAACGAACTCTCGCCCGATGATGAAGGCCTGAGCGAGTCCTTCCGGTCTTGGCTGTTCCTCATAGCTGAAACGGAGACCCCACTGTGATCCATCCTGCAGAAGGTCCTGGAAGAGGTGAAGATCCTGAGGGGTCGATATGATCAGGATATCTCTGAGACCGGTCAACATGAGAACCGACAGGGGATAGTAGATCATGGGCTTATTGTAAACAGGCAGGAGCTGTTTGCTTACGACCCGTGTAATGGGAAAAAGCCGGGTTCCATTCCCCCCGGCAAGGATGATCCCTTTCATGATTGTCTCGCCCTTCCGATCTTCAACGTATGAACGCTAGTGAGGCGTAGGGCGTAAGGCGCAGGACGTAAGGAAATAAATAAAGAATACGTTTGAGATGCTGTACGCCTTATGCCTAACCCTGCACCTTCCCAAGATATCGATTGGTTTTCTCCTAAGTTCCATACTGTTTCTCCACCCATTGCCGGTAAGCTCCCGTCTGCACCGATTTGACCCAATCCGCATGAGTAAGGTACCATTCTATGGTTTTTCTCAACCCGTGTTCAAGTGATTCCGTGGGGGACCAGCCCAGTTTCTTTTCGATTTTTGAGCAGTCAATGGCATACCGACGATCGTGGCCGGCCCGATCTCTCACAAAAGTGATCAGGGAAGCAAGCGGTTTGTAGCGGGAATCGGGCAGCACGTCGTCCAGAATCGCGCAAATGGTCTTGATCATCTCCA
>CAZEGG010000201.1:0-6712 GCA_964511755.1 uncultured Desulfobacteraceae bacterium
GAAAACGTCGAGAATGAAGCTATTTTTCTTCTTCTCCACGAAAAGGATAATGTCTTGACAGCCCTCGAGTACTTGTCAAAGGGCACCAGAATAGCTGCCTCTTCCATGACCGGGGAACTGTTCCTGGTCGAAGACATCCCCTATGCCCACAAATTTGCGCGAGTCTTAATCCCGGCTGGAGATAAGGTCATCAAGTACGGTGAGGTTATCGGAAAAGCAGTGGCCGACATTCCGCCCGGGGCTCATGTCCACACACACAACGTGGTCAGTACATGGGACGAAGGGAAAAAGTGATGGACCTCAGACGATTCACTTTCAACGGCTACGTGCGATCTGATGGAAGCGTCGGAGTCCGGAACTTCGTCGGAATTATTTCAACAGTGACGTGCGCCAACCAGGCAGCCATGGAAATTGGACGGAGCATAGAAGGTTCGGCCGTTTTTACCCACCAGCAAGGTTGTGGCCAAACCATTGAAGACCTGCAAATGGCTGAACGCACTTTGCTGAATCTCGGCCTCAACCCCAACCTGGGAGCGGTTCTATTAGTCAGCTTGGGCTGTGAAGGGGTGAACGCCGAGAATATCCTCCAGGGTATCGCTGCTGCCGGAAAGCCCGTAGAAATGATCAGGATTCAGAGTGAAGGAGACTATTCCAAAACACTCAGTACAGCGTGTTCCAAAGCACGGGAGTTGTTGAAACTCATTTCAAGCTCGAAGCGCGAAGAGATGGGAATTAACAAGCTGAGAATCGGAGTAAAATGCGGCGCCTCTGACCCGACCTCCGGCCTTGCCGCCAATCCGGCCATAGGAAATGCGGTGGATCGGTTTATCGAAGCAGGCGCCAGCGCCGTTTTCGGAGAGACAACTGAGCTGGTAGGAGCTGAGCATATTCTGGCGCGACGCTGTGTCAGCGACGCAGTAGCCGAAAAGCTTCTAAACACAGTGGAGTCATTGGAGCAAAGGGTTCGTCAGTGCGCCGCAGATATACGGGGCGGCAATCCTTCGGCCGGCAACATTGCGGCCGGACTGAGTACTCTGGAGGAAAAATCCCTGGGCGCGATTACAAAAGCCGGGACCAAAAAGATCAAAGATGTTTTCAAATACGGGGAGCGCCCGCCCCTTGATCAGGCGGGGCTCTACTTCGTTGATTCACCTGGGCGCGAGCCCGAACTCCTGGCGGCCCTGGCTTCTGCGGGATGTCAGGTGATTTTCTTTTCAACCGGTATCGGAGCACCTCAAAGCTTTCCGTTCGTGCCGGTCATCAAAGTCTGTGGGAATCCGAACACAAATGCCAGGTTGGCCGGCTTTATCGATATTGATGTCTCCGCTCTTATCCTGGGGAAGCAGCAAATTGAAGATGCGGGTAAGGCCATTTTTTTACGGGCAGCCCAGGTCTGCTCCGGTTCCGAGACCAAGGCCGAAATCAACGGATACATCGGCTCGACCGGCCTGCACCAAATCGGACCGATAATTTGATGTCCGGGAATTATCAAGGTCCGTAAGGCGGTGCGCCCAACATCAGAGGCTTCCTGCGCGGCTGTTGCGAGTTTCAAAAGCTGTGGCGAAAATGAACACACGAAATATATCCATAGATGAAATCTAAAAGAAAATGAATGATCAACATGAAATGAAAAATCAAGGAATCCAGAGGATGGAGACTATCCTGGTTGTTGGTGCGGGCATAATGGGGCATGGATTCGCCCAATTCTTCGCTCAAACGGGTCTCCACGTTATTCTGATCGATCGCACCGAAGCGCTGTTGGAAAGGGCCCGGAGCATGATTGCGAATAACCTGGAGTACATGGTTGAGTTGGGTGAAATTGAATCGGTTAGAGCCGAATCGGTTCTGCAGAAAATCCGGTACTCCACCGCATTCGAACAAGAGGCTCGGGGCAGCGATTTTGTCCTTGAGGCCGTGGTTGAAGATTTAGCCACCAAAAAAGACGTCTTTCGCCGACTTGGAAAGACCGCGCCCTCTGATACTATTTTGGCCAGCAACACTTCATCCTACGATATCAACGAATTCAGCAGGGTCACGGCCCATCCTGAGCGGGTCATTGGAACTCACTGGTTCTTTCCTCCACAGATCACGCCTTGCGTCGAAATCATTCCGGCTGAGCTGACCAGTCGGGAAGTCATAGACCGGACTATCGGTTTTATGGAGCAGATCGGAAAGGCGCCGACAAGCTGCGCAAGTTCTCCCGGCTTTGTCGCCAACCGCATCCAGTATGCAATGGTTGCTGAGGCAATGACCATAGTGGATGAAGGATTGGCTACAGCGGAGGAAGTCGACCGAATCGTCAAGACATCCTTCGGCTTTCGCCTGGGAGCCTACGGCCCCTTTGAAATCTGCGACCAGGCCGGCCTGGACACATATTATTCCGCCTTTGAATACCTCCATGACAAACTGCAGCGCAGACAATTCGAACCTCCATCAATGTTGAAGGGCTACGTCGAGCGGGGAGAATTGGGAGTGAAGACCGGAAAGGGATTTTATGGGTATCCCGGCAGGAGCGCGGAGAAACTCATACGGGAGCGGGATCAGCGTCTGTATGCCCGTCTTCGGATTTTCCGAAATGAATTGAAATCTTGAATTTCAAAAGGTCCTCCCAGATTGTCTTTCAACTTTTTGGACTTTTCACCAAATTCTCCGGCGAACCCTGAGGCGATTTGAGAGGTACGCAAGCGCATTATGATGGATATTGACACGCTAATTCTTCAAAACATAAAAGACGGAAATGAAGGAGATGGAAATGAGTAGAAAGGTAATAGTAAACTGCGCTGTAACGGGGGCAATTCATATCCCGAGTCTGTCGGATCATCTTCCCATCACTCCCCGACAAATTGCGGATGAGGCCGTGGCGGCATGCGAGGCAGGTGCAAGCAGCGTCCACGTTCACGCCCGTGACCCGGTGAGCGGAGAGCCGACCATGGATATCGAACTGTTCCGAGAAATATGCCGCGACATACAAAGCCGAAGTGATGTGGTCATTTGCATTACCACGGGCGGTGCGCCCACCATGACGCCGGAAGAACGTATGGTTGCGGTCAAAGAGTTTAAACCCGAACTGGCCTCGATCAACATGGGATCGATCAACTTTGGACTGTTTCAGATGCTAAATAAGGTGAAAAAATTCAAATGGGACTGGGAGAAGCCGTATCTGGAAAAGTCCAGGGACAATATATTCAAGAATACGTTTTACGATCAGGAACGCATCTTCAAAATAATGCGTGATTGCGGAACCAAACCCGAACTGGAATGTTATGACGTGGGGCACCTCTATAATACTGCCCATTGGGTCGACCAAGGATTGATCGACCCGCCATTCTGGATTCAGTTAATTTTCGGAATTATGGGGGCCATTCAGCCGTCGGTTGAAAACCTGGTGTTCATGAAAGAGACGGCGGATAGACTATTCGGGAAAGAATACATCTGGTCGGTCATAGGAGCGGGCAGGCACGAATTTGGCCTCGGTACCGTGGCGGTTATTATGGATGGAAATGTCCGGGTCGGCATGGAGGACAATCTTTACATTGGGAAAGGCCAACTGGCTGAGAGCAACGCCCAAATGGTTACGAAGATGGTCCGGATTATGGCAGAGTTAGGATTGGAGCCCTCCTCCTCCGCGGAAACCCGTGACGTCTTGGGGCTCAAGGGCAGAGATCAGACGAATTACTAACAGGGAACCTTGGTTGAGCACATGATGTATAATTGAGAAGGAGGTAATGATGATTTTGGTCACAGGCGGGGCTGGATTTCTCGGAGCTTGGCTGGCGAGAACCTTGCTGGAACAGGGAAAGGAAGTGGCCACCTTCGACATAAAGCCGGCCTCACCGGTCGTGCAGTCTTTTGAGGGTTCATATACACATTTCCAGGGCAATATAGGCAACATGGGTGAACTGTTGACTGTTGTGGGTCAATTGATGCCGAGTCAGATCTACCATTTTGGTGGAATGCTGTCCATGCCGTCAGAACAAAATCCCCAGGCTTGCTTCTCAAGCAATGTTGTCGGAATGTTCAACGTTCTGGAGAGTGCCAGGGCCTTCGAGGTTAAACAGGTTTTGTACGCCAGTACAAACGGGACTTTTGGTCTGGACCTGGAAGGTCTGGAGGTTATCAATGACCGCACTCTGCAGCGGCCTTTCACCATGTACGGGTGCAGCAAAGTGTTCGGCGAATTGTTGGGTAGATACTACAAACGTCGGTATGGCATCGACTTCAGATCGATCCGATTGCCTGCAGTGGTCGGTCCCGGCGCAAAGAATAAGAATGTCTCGATCTACAACTGCTGGGCAATCGAAAAGAGTTACTTTGGTGAAGCCTACGATATTTTTGTCACCCCTGAAACGGTCTGCCCGGTTATCTATTTCAAAGATGCGGTCTTGGCGTTTCTCAAATTGGCCGCCGCCCCTCTGGAACAGATAAAGACTATGAATTACATCGTGGTTGGGGTTGATCCGATGCCATCTGCGGACGCATTAGCGGAGACCATCAAGCGGTACCTGCCGCAGGCCAACCTCGGGTTTGTACCGGACAAATTGGCCATGGACTTTCATCAGATGAGCCAAGGAGTCCGTTGGGACGAGAGCCCGGCAGTAGCGGAATGGGGATGGCGCTGCTCCTATGATTTGGATCGAACCGTGAATGATTTCATAAAGGAACTGGCTGATCACCCAAAGTGGTATGATTAGCTGACAGATTGTATCGTAAAGTGGCTCCGCAAGTCCGGTGGCTGCAAAAAGCATTCGTGTCGAGAGCGGTTTTGCGGGCTGTTAAAAAAACTTATTGACCCGAGAGGCAGGTTGGCGGCTCATGAAATTGACCGATGATGAAAGCAGGATGCTGCAGGGGGAAGAGGGAGAGCCCCGGCGGATTTCAATGCAAATACTCACGAAGTTCGGTGAGGTGAATGGCGCCGAGCGTATGATTCCCATAGCCAGTGCTCATTTGGTCGGGTGCTCTTACCAAATCGCTGGTGAGGCGGGAATTGAAATATATTCGGATTTGGTCAAGAAAGGCGCCAGGGTTTCAGTTCAGACCACTCTCGATCCGGGATCGATTGATTTTAATCGGTGGCGTGAGTTCAAAACTCCTGCGGATTACGCAAAACGTCAGGTTGTTATCGCCCAACTTCTTGAAAAAATGGGTATTATTCCTCTCTGGACGTGTACGCCTTACTACCTCCTAAACGTTCCTCGCTTTGGCCAGGACATTGCGTGGTCGGAATCCAGTGCCGTAGCCTTTGTGAACTCTGTAATAGGGGCGCGAACCAACCGCATGTCTGCGTACATTGACCTTTGTGCGGCCATCGTCGGCAAGGTTCCCCAATTCGGACTTCATTTGCCTGAGAATCGCCGAGGCGAGATCCTCATTGAACTTGACAGGGATCTTTCCAATTCCTTCGAAGATTTCTATTTTGCTGTGTTGGGTTACCTGGTGGGTCAGATTGCTGAGGATAAGATTCCGGTTGTCACCGGTCTCAGATCGGCGACCTTTGACCAACTGAAGGCTTTTGGCGCAGCAGCGGCAGCATCCGGATCAGTGGCCCTTTACCACATGGTCGGTATAACTCCTGAAGCTCGGTCTTTGGAAGAGGCATTCCAGGGCAGAAAACCTGCCAGGCGTGTCCGATTGAGCCTGAATGACTTGAAGAATTCCATCGACGCCATGGGGAAGTATGATAGTCAAGCCGTGGATGTAGTCGGTTTGGGCTGCCCTCATGCCTCCATCGAACAGATCCGGCGTTATATCGATCTCCTTGCTCAGAGAAAGGTGCACAAAGATGTGGAGTTGTTCATCTGCATGAATGAAATGGTGGAGAACATGGCTCGGAAGATGGGATATATTGATGCGCTTGAGCGAAGCGGAGGCCGAGTTATGGTCGGGACATGCCTGAACAACTGTCCCATGTCCGAATGGAGGTTTAAACGGCTGGCTACCGATTCAGGAAAATTCGCTTACTATACCCCCACTACGGTTGGATCTGAATGCTGTTTCGCCCCAACAAAATCCTGTATTGATGCCGCTATCAGCGGCCGTATCCGAAAGGGTTAGATATGAGTACCATCCTCAAGGGACACGGACGATGCGAAGGGATCTTCGAAGGGCCCGCCATTGTCTCGGGTCAGCCGTTCGGTTTCTGGCAAGGAATTGATCCCTATACCGGCGTCGTGATTGATAAGAGACATGATTTGAAAGGACAAAGCGTTACAAACAAGGCTTTCATATATCCGTTCGGTCGGGGCTCGACCGGTACTCCCGGTATCTTTTTGGAAGCCGTTCGCAACCACACCGCGCCGGGAGCCATTGTAAACATAAAGAGCGAACCAATGATCATGGTCTGTGCATTGCTTGCCGAGGTTTTTTTTGGTGTCAAAATTCCGGTGGTTGACGGGCTCAGCACGAATGAGTTTGAGATGATCAAGAAGAGCCGCTATGTCAAGATCAATGGGGGCACTGGAATACTCGAAATTGAGTGAAACACTGTTTCCCCCTGACAAGAGAGGCGGCAGAGTTTATCATTGGCCACGGGTGTATTAACACTGGTGTCGATAATACCAGCCCTGATATGTGGTTGGACAAGACTTACCCATACCATACGGCGTGCAGGGAACGGGAAGTGACGCACAGGGAAAACCTGCGCAATCTCGATCAATTGGTCGGGAAGAAGTTCACCTTAAAGGCGGCAGTCGGGCCCGGCGGGAAAGTACCC
>CAZEGG010000202.1:0-6687 GCA_964511755.1 uncultured Desulfobacteraceae bacterium
CAAGGGTTGCCCTGGCGAAGCTCCTGGTCAAACCGGGAAATTTCATGGTCATGGATGAACCGACCAATCATCTGGACATCGCCTCATCGGAGATACTCACCGACGCCCTGGTGAAATACGAGGGGACCCTGTTGTTCGTTTCGCATAACCAGGCTTTCGTGAACCGCCTTGCCACCAAGATATGGGATATTCGAGGCGTTGGTATAGAGGAGTATCCGGGAAACCTGTATGAGTACTATGACCATCTTGCACGGGTGGAAAAGGACGCCGCTTCCCGGGAGCAGGAAGTGTCGCACGGGAAGACCGAAGATATTACAGGTCCGGACGGGAGAGAATACGATCGCAAGGCTATACGCCGGGAAAAGGCCGAGAAACGGCGCCTTGCCGGTGAAACACTTAATCCGATCCTGAAACAGTTGGAAGATATTGAACAGAAGATAAGCGTTCTGGAAGGGAAACAGGAAGAGCTGGAGAAAGCCCTGGCGGACCCCCTGGTTCTGAAAGATAAAGAGAGATCCGTCCCTCTGATGAAGGAATACCATGCGGTGAGGGAAGAGCTGGAGAGCCTGCTGACTCAATGGGAGCAACTCCAGGAAGAGCTTGCGGCAATAAAGAGAAAGCTGGCGGGTTAGGTATTGCTCACGGCTGCTTGCCCAGCAGGCCGGTTATGGCATTTGTTGTGTCTTCAAGCCGGTCAATCATGGTCTCTATTAGTGATTTGATCCGAGTGGAAGCCGTTGCATAGGCATCGAACAGGCGTTCCCGGTCAAGGACTCCAACCTGAACCGGACCGTCGGCAATCACGGAGGCCGTCCTTATTGCCTCACCTTTTTGAAACATGGCCATTTCCCCGAAAACGGCTCCTTCTTTCAAAGTATCAACGGTCAATGTCCCTTTCAGGCCTTTCTTGACCACCCTGACCTTTCCCTCAAGAACGATGTAGGCCCAGTCCCCCGTGCTGCCCTCCTCGATGATGACGGCCTTGTCGGGGTATTGTTCCTCTTCTACCACGTATCCATGTACGATCGGGTCAATCCCCATGTGTGACTCCTCTTAGGGCATGAGAAAGAAGCCCAGAATTTTTCTCGCTTCTTCCGTGATATTTTCAATAGCCAGACCGACATCGAGGCGGCCCTCTATCCCGGATTTCCTGACCGTCACTATTTTGGCATCCACCTCCACTTGCTTCCTGTTTGGCAGGGTCATTCTCACCCGGAATACCTTTCC
The DNA here is from genome assembly GCA_964511755.1 of uncultured Desulfobacteraceae bacterium. Classification (GTDB taxonomy): domain Bacteria; phylum Desulfobacterota; class DSM-4660; order Desulfatiglandales; family Desulfatiglandaceae; genus B46-G9. Next base: position 1,228 of record CAZEGG010000202.1, read on the forward strand.
CAATTCGTGGGGAAAATTCAGACTGTTTCCGGCACCGACGTCCAATCCGAGGCCGCTTAAACTGACATTCCTTACTCTCCCTTTGAGCCACGCCGTTTTCCGCATATCCAACGGACGATATTCGCACAATACGTCAAGATCTTTCCGGTAATAGGACCGCTGGGATGCCGTCGTTTCCGGCTGGGTCGGCTTCTTGAACCTCCTCGTCCCCAGTTGGCCGATGAACTTGTTCATACGGATCAGGCGTCCCAGGATCTGGTCTGAGATGTACTTGATAATGGGCTCCATCTGCTCATATTCCAAGGCAAGACGGGAAGGATGCCAGACCTCCACCTCGGTCTCTTCAAGGGCGCGGGCCGATGCGGATCGGGGCTCTATCTCTCTGTTCAGAAAGGTCATTTCTCCGATAATCTCGCCATGACCAAGTGTGGCAAGGCGGATCTCTCTGTCCCCCGACTGTATCGTTACGCCCACTTTCCCCTTGAGTATCCGGTAAATGGAAATACCATAATTCCCTTCTTTTACGATCAGATCCCCTTTCCTGTAGGAAAGGTGGAGATCCGGTGGTGGCGGTTGTCTTTCGGTCATTACTGAACCTTCTATTTGAAATTCTCCTATTTCTATCAAATTTCTTATGGTCAAGCCATCTCTTTTTTCAGAAATCCATTTCCGCTGCTGTCATTCCCCAGGGAAAAGACACTGAAATTTTGGCCGCACTGTGCTAGACATAAAGAGCAGCCTCATCGGAAACTATTTACTCAGGTGGCGATACACGTGGATATCCCCCAGTTCATAGAGGAAGTCCGCACGGACCGGGAATTTGCTGATACCATTACCTTCCAGCACTACCTGCCCGCCAGCGTGGCCCGGTACGGTCCCCAGTTCCCTGTTGCACCCGAAATCTTACACCTATTATATCGGCTGGGGATAGCAAAACTTTACACTCATCAGGTGGAGGCCATACAAGAGGCGCGCCGGGGGGGAAATGTCCTCATATCCACGCCCACAGCGAGCGGAAAGAGCCTGATCTATAACGTCGCGGTGCTGGAGGAAATTCTCAGCAACCCTTCTTCAAAAGCACTGTATCTCTTCCCGTTGAAGGCCCTGGAGCAGGACCAGCTCAAGGCCTTGAAGAGATGGCTCCGAGCTATGGGCGATGCAGGTGAAAAGATGAAGGTCGGCATATACGACGGTGATACGACTCCGTATATGCGCAAAAAAATGCGGACAGAACCTCCGCAGATCCTCTTCAGCAATCCTGATATGCTCCATCGGAGCATCCTGGCCCACCACCAGTCATGGGAACCCTTTTTGAGAAACCTCTCTTTTGTGGTCCTGGATGAAATACATACCTATCGCGGCATCTTCGGGTCTCATCTGAACCAGATCATTCGCAGGCTGAAGCGTCTCTGCGGGCAGTACGGATCAAGACCGCGTTTCATCCTGTCTTCGGCCACCGTAAGTAATCCTCTGGAATTCGGGGAACATCTTATCGGAGAGCGCGTGAAGGTCGTCCAGTCAAACGGCTCCCCAAGGGCAGGTCAGCATTTTCTCTTCATGAATCCCGCCATAAGTGCCAATTTCCTGGCAGCAAGACTCTTCCTGAAATGCATAAATCAGGATTTCAGGACCATTGCCTTTACCCAATCGCGTCAGGTGACCGAACTCATCCATGTCTGGGTATCGCGCCTTGCGCCCTCACTCCGGGGCAAGATCAGCTCCTACCGGGCGGGTTTCCTGCCGCAGGAAAGGCGTGAGATAGAAAGAAAGCTGGCCGACGGCCGTCTTCTGGGAGTGGTGTCCACCAGCGCCCTTGAGATGGGCATCGACATCGGCACCCTGGACGTATGCATTCTGGTAGGCTATCCGGGAACCATTATCAATGCCTGGCAGAGGGGTGGAAGAGTGGGACGTTCCGGGAGGGAATCGCTGGTGGTGCTCCTGGCCAAGCCCGATGCCCTCGACCAGTACTTTATGAAACACCCTGCTGATTTTTTCGGCCGCTCTTTTGAAGCGGCCGTACTGGACCCGGATAACCCTTTCGTCACGAGGGCCCACCTCCCCTGCGCGGCCGCGGAAAGGCCGATCACCATGGAGGATGCGATCTTCTGGCCCCGAGATCTGGCCGGGCACCTGGAGGCACTGGAAGGGGAAGGGGTGCTGAACAGGACTGCGGACGGCGAGCCGGCATGGTTCTGCACCAGAAGAAATCCCCAGCTTCACGTGGATATCCGATCAGCAGGAGCCAGTTACACGATTTTTGAGAAGGGGACAGGACAGGCCGTGGGCACGGTGGACGGCATTCGCGCATTCAAGGAATGTCATCCGGGCGCCGTATACCTCCACCGCGCAAAGCAGTACGTGGTTGATCGCCTCATTCTTGACAAGAAGGACATCGTGGTCCATGAATCGGATTTGAAGTACTTCACCCGGGTTCGTTCCGATAAAGAGACCGAGATCCGAGAGGTCCGGAGAAGCATGCCGAAAGGCCAGTTCGTGGTTCGGGAAGGGAGGCTCAAAGTCACCGAGCAGGTAACCGGATATGAGAAAAGGGCCATTCCGGGCCAGGAGCTCATGGGAGTTTTTCCCCTCGACCTCCCGCCGCAGACCTTTGAAACTATCGGTTTCTGGATCGAAATCGAGGACGTTTTCAGGCAATTCGTGGAGGCAAAAGGTCGCCATTTCATGGGGGGGATACATGCCATTGAACATGCCGCCATCGGAATCTTCCCCCTTTTCGCACTCTGCGACCGGAATGACATCGGTGGAATCTGTTACCCACATCATCCCCAGGTCGGAAAGGGGGCCATCTTCATCTATGACGGCCACGCAGGAGGAGTCGGGCTCGCGAAACGCGGGTATGAAGTGATCCTTGAGTTACTGGAAAGGACCCTCGATCTTGTGGAAAACTGCGAGTGTGAAGAAGGATGCCCTTCCTGCATCCATTCCCCCAAATGCGGCTCGGGAAACAAGCCCCTGGACAAGGAAGCGGCCGTGTGGCTTCTGAAATGCCTCCTGGGGCATATCCCCATGAGTGAAATCGCAACCCGGACGGAAGAAGAACCTGTGCCCCCGCTCCGGAAGGACGCCGTGCCGTCCGGGGAACCGGAAGGCCCCAGGATCCTGTATCTGGACCTGGAGACCCAGAAGACGGCCGGAGATGTGGGGGGCTGGAATAAGGCCCACTTGATGCGGGTATCGGTCGCGGTGGTGTACGATTCGTTGGACCAAGAGTACCGGGTGTTCCGAGAAGATGAAATGACCGGCCTTTTCGACCTGCTTGGGCTCGCGGATCTGGTTGTCGGCTTCAATATAAAGGGTTTCGACTACAAGGTCCTCTCCGCCTACGCGCCGATGGATATGAACGGCATCAGAACCTTCGACCTGCTCGAAGATGTTCACAACCGGATCGGGTTTCGCTTGAGCCTGGATCACCTGGCCCAGGAGACCCTGGAACGCGGCAAGACCGCCGACGGCCTCCAGGCCGTGGAATGGTTTCGCCGGGGGGAAATGGAAAAACTGACTGAATACTGCAAACAGGATGTGGCGGTGACCAAAGATCTTTTTCTCTTCGGCCAGGAGCACGGGTATGTTATCTATCGGGAAAAGCGGGAAAACAGGCGATTGAAGCTCCGGGTTGACTGGGACACCGAAAAGCTGGTAGGCTGATTTCCGTATTGTTTTGGCCTCTTTTACGAACAACCGACAACAATCAACAAGCACTTTTTGGAATGAATCCATCATGAAGGCTTTTGAATGCCGCCTGTGCGGGGCTTGCTGTTATGGCGAGGGCGGGATCTTTCTGGCAGAAAATGAGGGAAGAAGGATCGCTGATTTTCTCGGCATATCGGTGGAGATATTTCTCCAGCAGCACTGTGAAACCAGGCATGACCGCGTGTATCTCCGGGTGGGGGAGGAGAACTACTGCATTTTTTATGATCAAGAGAAAAAATGCGGCATCCATCCCGTAAAACCCGGGCGGTGCTCTCTGTGGCCCTATTATCCGGCTCTCGTGCGGGACAGGGAGAACTGGGAACTTGCCATGGACGCGTGTCCCGGGATCAACCCCGATGCATCTTTCGAGGATTTTGTCAAAGAAGCCGGGAAATGAACATTTTTGCCAGACTCATCGATCTTATCTATCCCCCCAGGTGCGCTGAATGCCGGTCATTTACCGTTCACGATATCGATGGGGGTGGCGCTGCCTGCCGGAACATATGTCCTTCCTGCCTGGCGGATTTCCGTACCTTGGATTCGCCGCATTGCACCATCTGCGGGCGACCTTTTGCGTCCCGTGCCGGCGGTTCCCACGTGTGCGAATCATGCCTTCGAAGACGTCCTGCTTTCGATACCCTGGGGGCGCCTTATCTCTATGAGGGTTCATTGACGACGGTCATCCATCGATTCAAGTACGGAGGAAGAAGAGAGCTTGTCCTGTCCCTGGGGCCGCTTCTCTCCTCATTTGCCCGGGCTTGGGCGCCGGCTGAAGAAGCCTCGGTGGTTATGCCCGTTCCACTCCACCCCAGGAGACTTCGGGAGCGCGGATTCAACCAGAGCAAGCTCCTGGCAGCGCATGTGGCCGGAGATCTGGGAACACCGCTGGACTTCTTGTCGCTCAGGAGAGTGAGATACACCGTCCCGCAAACCGGGCTTCGAAAGACGGAAAGGCGGAAAAATGTCAGGCGGGCCTTCGGTCTCGAAAGACCGGACCGGGTGTCAGGCAAAAGGGTGCTCCTGGTGGATGATGTGGCAACTACCGGCAACACCCTGAACGAGTGCGCGCGGGTGCTCCTGAAAGCAAAGGCTGAAAAGGTTTCCGCACTCGTCCTGGCGAGGACGGAGAATCCGGCAATGTGAGAGTGGATCTCATTGGATGACGGACGTTGGGGTGACGATGCATGGAAGACTATTTGAAGAAAATCAAGTGCCTGGAAGACCTGAGGCTTGAACGCAAATGTCTGGGGTCCTCGGGGAAGAAAATCGTCTTTACGAATGGATGCTTTGATATCCTGCACCCGGGGCATGCTCGCTACCTCTACGAGGCGAGGCTCCTCGGTGATTATCTCATTGTGGCAGTGAACAGCGATCGGTCCGTGCGGGTTTTAAAAGGCACCGGCAGACCCGTTTTCCCGGACCGGGCAAGGGCCGAACTCCTTGCGGCCTTCGGTTTCGTGGATGCGGTCGTGATTTTCGATGAAGAGACGCCGTTGCGGGTGATTCAGGAACTGATCCCTGACGTACTCGTAAAAGGGGCGGATTGGGCGGAGGGGGAGATCGTCGGCGCAGATCTGGTGAAAACGGCCGGCGGAAAGGTGGAACGAATCCCTACTCTGGAAGGTTTTTCCTCCACTGCTGTTATCCAGAAGCTCCGTACTCTTCCCTGAAAAATCCCAATTCCACCCCCGGACTCTTGCCGAATGAGTTTCAGTGGGGGATCAGGGAAAATCTGGGATGTTGACA
>CAZEGG010000203.1:0-6684 GCA_964511755.1 uncultured Desulfobacteraceae bacterium
TGGAAAGTACCAAGTGGAGCGGCCTGCCCCTCACCCTCCTGCTGTCGGTTTTCGGGCTCACCGCTGCCTACCCGCTCGGTGTGGTGCTGGCCCTGGGGCGGAGATCCAAGCTGCCCACGGTCCGGTGGCTTTCCATTGTCTATATAGAAATGATCCGCGGAGTTCCGCTGATCAGCCTTCTCTTCATGTCGGCCATCATCTTCCCGCTGTTTCTGCCCGAGGGGATCACCATTAACAAGATCCTGCGGGCCCAGATCGCCATCATCCTCTTTACCGCGGCCTACATTGCAGAGGTTGTCAGGGGAGGGTTGCAGGCCATGCCCCGGGGGCAGTATGAAGCCGCGGAATCCATGGGGCTGAACTACTACCAGACCATGCGGCTGATTATTCTTCCCCAGGCACTGAAGATCGTGATACCGCCCACCGTGAGTATCCTGATTTCCGCTTTCAAGGATACATCCCTGGTGGTGATCATTGCCCTGTGGGATCTGCTCAAGACCACCCAGTCGGTACTCGCCAATCCCGAATGGATGGGGTTCAGTCCCGAGGCATATATATTTGTCGCCCTTCTGTATTTTGCAGGGTGTTTTTCCATGTCAGGCTACAGCCGGAAGCTGGAAAGAGAGCTGTCAGCAGGTGAAAAACAATGAACGAGTATTCGGGCTTCTTCTGGTTCATTGTGAGCCACACTCTGTCAGAAAATAAGAGGAATTCATGAAAGAACAAGAGACAAGAGAGATGCAGAGCGAACAATCTGACACTGCAATGGTGGAAATTATTAACATGCACAAATGGTTCGGGGATTTCCACGTCCTTCAGGGCATAGACCTGACCGTGCAGAAAAAGGAACGTATTGTCATTTGCGGACCTTCCGGTTCGGGAAAATCCACCTTGATCCGCTGTATCAACCGTCTGGAGGAACACCAGAAGGGCCGGATTATCGTGGACGGGACCGAGCTGACCCATAACATAAAAAATATCGAAAAGATCCGTGCGGAAGTGGGCATGGTGTTCCAGCATTTCAATCTTTTCCCGCACCTGACCATCGTAGATAACCTCACTCTCGGCCCCATATGGGTGCGCAAGGTTCCAAAAGCCGAGGCGGAAGAGACAGCCATGTTTTACCTGGAGAAGGTACACATCGCTGAGCAGGCCCGCAAGTATCCGGGTCAGCTTTCAGGCGGGCAGCAGCAGCGCGTTGCCATTGCCAGGAGCCTCTGTATGAAACCCAAGCTGATGCTTTTCGACGAGCCGACATCGGCCCTTGATCCGGAGATGATCAAGGAAGTGCTGGACGTGATGATCGATCTTGCCCAGGAAGGCATGACCATGCTGGTGGTCACCCACGAGATGGGTTTTGCCAAGAGCGTCGCCCACCGGGTACTCTTCATGGACTATGGGAAGATTGTCGAGGCAAACACCCCGGAAGAGTTCTTCGACAATCCCCAGCATGACAGGACCAAGTTGTTCTTGAGTCAAATTCTCCACTAATTGTGTCCCGGCACTGCATTTGGTTCTCTTTTCAGCGGCTTCGATGAATCGGATGACTACCGGCTTTTGAGTACGGTTTTCCCATCAACAATCTACTCTAATCTACTCTGACGGTGAAGACCGGTCGGAAACCTTTTCGCCCTTGACATGCGGGACTATTCTTCATATACTTCCAGATCCAAAGCAAACGGCTGTTATCCCTTTGAGGATTTCCCGGATATACATGACAACGGATCCTGCAAATAATTACCCACCTCCCCGTCTACCACTCGGAACATCTGGGACAATAATGAGAATAATCGTGGATGGGCCCGGAAAAAGGCCCGATCAAAAGACATATTTCCGTTTTCAAGAAATCTATCGTTTTTCACCTCCACCGACAGCCTTCCCGTACGAAAAGACAATAAATAGCGCTTCGTTAGGGTGACAAGAAAAAGACTGATTTCGGTCGAAGGTATGATTTTGCCCAGTATCCCCGGACTAATGCCCATTCGGATGAGGAAGGCCGGTTATGGGGCAAGACTGTTTGGCTTCATGCGGCTTCATTAGCGATTATGTCTCATGAATGTAACCAGAAGAGAAAGGAGAAGGAAATGGACAAGAATCAACCGATTCACCCGGCAATTGCTGAAATGAAGGAGGATGTGAAGAGGGGATTGCTCACGCGTCGCGAGTTCTTGAGGTACGCAACCTTGCTGGGGGTGTCTGCGGCGGCCGCGAGCCAGATGATCGGATTTGGCTGGCCCAGGAAGGCCATGGCGGCCAAGATCAAACGGGGAGGGGTTCTCAAGATCTCCCAGCAAATCCAGAAGATCGACCATCCTGCCCGTTATTCCTGGCTGCAGCCGTCCAATTCGATGCGACAGGTCCTCGAATACATGACCCTGACGGATGCCGACAACATAACCCATCCCTATCTCTGCAAGAGTTGGTCGGCCAGCGATGACGTGAAGACATGGACCTTCAACGTCAGGAAAGGCATCAAGTTCAACAATGGCGATCCCTTTACCGCCGATGACTGCATCTTCACCATCAACCAGTGGCTGGACCCGGACGTGAAGTCTTCGATGCTCGGCCTGGTGGGCTCCTATCTGGATCCCACGGGCATAGAAAAGGTGAACGACTATCAGTTCAAGCTGCACTGCAAACGAGGGACCATCGCGGTGCCTGAGCACTTCTTCCAGTATACGGCCCAGGTGTTGAATCACCGGACTTTTGAGGGCGACATCAAGAAGGCACCCCACGGTACCGGTCCCTACCTGCTCGACACCTACAAGGAAGGGGAAATCTGCGTGGTGAAGGCCCGTAAGGATTACTGGCAGAAGGGATTTGACGGCAAGCCTCTGCCGTATATCGAGGAGATGAGGTTCATTGACATGGGCTCGGAAATGGCGCCCCAGATTGCAGCTTTGCGGTCTGGAGACATCGACCTCATCGATGCCTCCGATAACCCGGGCCCCCAGATCATGAAAGCCGTCAAGAATGACTCCAGTATCAAGGTCCTTCCCATTGCCACGGCAACCACCAGGGTGCTTCGCATGCGGGTGGATAAAAAACCGTGGTCCGACAACCGGGTCCGGATGGCCTTGAAACTCTGCCAGAACAGAGAGAAAATTCTTGCCCTGGCGTATCAGGGAGAGGGGTTGCAGGGCCAGGATTTCCATATCTACCCTAAGCACCCGGCATACTGCAAGAAACCCATACCTGCCTATCAGCCGGAGCGGGCCAAGCAACTCCTGGCCGAAGCGGGTTACCCGAACGGCCTTGACGTAGATCTCGCCGTGGGGGCGGAATGGGCGGATATCGTCCGGTATGCTCAAATTCTGCAGCAGGATGCAGCTCCTGCGGGATTCAGGATCAAGATCCAGACCATGCCCACAAGCCAGTATTGGGAGAAATGGACGGAGGTACCGTTGGGTTTTACGCCCTGGACCCACAGACCCCTGGGAACCATGGTGCTCAACCTGGCCTATGTTGCAGACGCCAAAGGCAAGCCTGTGCCCTGGAATGAGACCCGCTGGGTGGACAAGGAGTTCAGTGAGCTCCTGGCCAAGGCGAGCGGCACCCTCAACGTGGAAAAACGCCGCAATATCTTCTGCAAACTGGAAGAGATTCAGATGACCAGAGGCTCCATCGGCATTGCATATTGGATGAACGTGTGGATGTGCCCGAATAAGAAACTCATGAATGTCAGGGCCCACCCCAACCTCATTTTCCTGTTCAATGAGGCCTGGTTGAACGCATAATCCAACTCTTCAGGCCATACCCTGCGGACCGGGCGCTCCCGGTCCGCCCTGACCCCATCATGACCCTGTCAGCAAAGGTGTCTCATGCTCAAATTTATTGTCAGAAGGGTCCTGCTCCTCCTCCTCACCATGCTCTTGGTTTCCATGGCCGTTTTTCTGATTACCGAGGCCTCTCCGGGGAATGTGGCGAGGAATGTCCTGGGGGCCTTTGTGACGCCGGAGCAGGAGGCCTCCTTCCTGGCCCAACTGGGGCTGGACAAGCCGGCGTGGCTCCGCTATGTCTACTGGATGATGGGGTCCGACTGGGAAGCATCGAAAAAGATCGGGATGCCCCTCAGACAGATTTTCACCAAAAAGGGTTTCGAAGAATGGTGGGCCGTGCAACGGGACGGCACCCTTATACGCTGGAAGCTGGCAGGCGACGATCTGATTGCCATTACTCGAAAACCGGACGGGTCCACAGTGGAGCGGGAGGATAACGGGAGGTGGGTCACCGGGAAGGGCGGTGCCGCCAGCTTCTGGGGCGTGGACAATATGAACCATGCCGTGAAATGGGAAAAAGGGGCCGGCCGCAAAGTGTGGACCTTTGTCATGGGTTCCGGGTGGAAAGAGACGTCCGGAGGCCCCGTGGAATATATTCCACTCAAGAAAGGATTTCTGCGGGGTGACCCGGGGATATCCCTTCGAACGGGAAGGCCTGTCGCCAATACTATTTTTCTGCGGCTCCGGAACTCCCTGGTGCTGGCCGGTAGCGCCTTTGTCATCGTGATGCCCATGGCTTTGCTTTTGGGGCTCATAGCCGGGCTTAAAGAAGGGAGTCTCAGGGACCGTGCCCTTTCCATCGGGGGGATGATGTTTTCGGTGGTTCCGGAATTTGCCACCGGCATTTTTCTGATTCTGATCATGTCCGTCTGGTGGGGTCTTGTCCCCGGGGCCACGGTAATCGGGGAACAGGCCCCCTGGCAACGCCCGGATATGCTGATTCTCCCGGTCCTGACCTTGACTCTAATCGAGCTGGGATATGTCTTGCGGATCACCAGAGCCAGCATGGTTGAAGTGATGCGGGCCCCGTATATCCGCACCGCGTTTCTCAAAGGCCTGCCCTATCGGCGGATTGTGGGCAAACACGCAGTGCGGAACGCCCTGATGGCACCTATTACAGTGATCATGCTGCATGTGAATTGGCTGATGGGGGGCATCGTCATTGTGGAGGTGGTGTTCGGGTATCCGGGCCTGGGCAAGTATCTCCTGGACTCGGCCATGTACAAGGATGTCAACGCGCTGGAGGCCGGGGCCATGATCCTGGTGACCGTGGCTGTGGGCACCCAGCTGGTTGCCGACATCATCTACACTTTTTTGAACCCCCGGATCCGATATTCCTGATCATCGTGTGATTCCTGGAAGATCTGTCCGCTGACCATGCAGGTGCTGTATCAAACATGAGAAGGTAACGGCATGACACCCGAGATAGATGAACTGGCACTCGGAAGCGAAGGCGGCTTTGAGCTGCCCCATACTGAAGAGCCTCAGACTGGGAGAGTCAGGAGGATCCTGGACACCTTTTCTGTCCTCCTTTCATCCAGAATTGCCATGGTGGGACTGACGATCGTTCTTTTCTGGATGATTGTCGCGGTCTTTGCGCCTGCTTTGACCAGGTACACGCCCCTTCAACAGGACTGGAAGGCGCCAAACCAGGGACCTTCCAGGGAACATATACTCGGTACCGACGAACTGGGACGCGATTTGTGGTCGCGCCTGATCTATGGGGCACGGGTGGTTCTGGTCGTCCTGCCTCTGTCCGGAAACCGGTGGCTGCCCGGCGGCACGGCCCTCTGGGGCGTTTTTGTGGCCTTGGTGATTGGGACGACACTCGGTCTTCTCGGGGGGTATTACGGTGGGTGGCTTGACGAGATCGTCATGCGTCTCCTGGACGCCATGATGGCCATACCCATTATCCTGCTATATCTCATTATCATGGTTGCGCTCGGTGCGTCTGCCGTCAATGTGGTCATCGCAATTACCATTGTCGGAGTGCCCGGCATTGCCCGGCTGGTCAGGAGTCTGACTCTGGATGTTCGGACCCGCGAGTACATCCGGGCGGCTGAGACCCGTGGAGAAAATCCCTGGTATATCATGTTCGTCGAGATCTTGCCGAATGCACGTGGTCCGATCATCGTTGATGCCATGCTGCGGGTGGGATACGCCATCTTTGCGATGGGAACCCTGGGCTTTCTGGGCCTCGGTATACCTCCCCCGTCTCCGGATTGGGGCAGCATGGTTGCGGCAGGACGGGAATTTATCCTCCAGGGCAGCCCCTGGGCCGCCCTCTGGCCCTGTGTGGCCATCGCCAGCCTGGTGGTGGGATTGAATCTTCTCGCGGACGGTCTGAGAGAAGAGTCCATGAGATACCAGTAATCCGAGTACTGAACAGGCCTCTTATGCGCCAGTTTGAAAATGCCAAAACGGTTGTCCAGATCGACCGTCTCTCCATCGCCTACGAGACCCGCAAGGGAGACGTCAAGGCCGTCAGAGATGTCTCTTTTGCGGTCAGGGAGGGGGAGACAGTGGGGCTGGTGGGCGAGTCCGGTTGCGGGAAAAGCACCATCGCCTACGGAATCGTCAATTTCCTCGGTCCCAACGGGAAGATCATCGGGGGGCAGGTCCATTTTCAAGGGGAAGAACTGGTGGGCCGGTCGGAGGAGGAACTCAAGAAATTGAGAGGCGACCGCATCGCCATGGTCTTCCAGGATCCCATGCAGGCCTTGAACCCCTCCGTGCGGGTCGGGGATCAGTTGATGGAGGTCTTGACATTTCATCGGGGCATTGCGCAGGCTGAGGCCTGGGAGCGCTCAGTGGGGATGCTGAAACGGGTCCACATGCCCGATCCTGAGAATGTCATGAGGCGCTACACCCACCAGATCTCCGGCGGCCAGCAGCAGCGCGTGGT
>CAZEGG010000204.1:0-6656 GCA_964511755.1 uncultured Desulfobacteraceae bacterium
AAAACAACATCATGCGCGGCGCCTACTATGCCCTCACCGCCGCCCTTTCCGGCGCCCAGACTACGGCCCTCTGCAGTTTTGATGAAGCCTACACCATCCCCACAGAACGGGCCGCCCTCCTCTCTCTCAGGACATTCCAGATCCTCATGGACGAGATCGGACTCAGGGACACGGTGGATCCCTTGGCAGGGTCCTATTTTATGGAGACCCTGACGAAGGACATGGAAGGGAAAATTCTGGAGGAGATGGAAAAAGTCGAAAGAGTGGGGGGTATGGTCAAGGCCGTGGCTTCGGGATACGTACAGGCGGAAGTGGCAAGGCAGGCCTATGAATTCGAAAAGAAACTGCAGGAGGGGTCGGTCAGGAAGGTGGGCGTAAACGAGTACACCGAAGGTGTGGACATGGAGGTGGAACTCCATGAATACAACGAAGAATGGGCCCAACTGCAGATAGAACGCCTGGAAGAACTCCGGAAGACCAGAGACAACAAGGCAGTGAAGGAATCCCTCCAGGCCCTGGAAAGAGCGGCAAGGGATAAACGCAATGTCATGCCGTTCCTGGTGGATTGCTGCAGGAACTATGCGACCGTGGGCGAAATGGCGAACGTGTTCCGGGATGTTTTCGGGGAATGGGTGGAGCCCAATATCTTCTAGACGGCACCGGATCTAAAGAGATTTTCGCCGCGACGGCACAGGGTTTTTTTCTGAATGGCGGGAGGGCGGCAGACGGCACTTCATTGAAGGACACCGGGTCCAACACGCCAACAATGAGCAATCGAGATAGAGGCTGGAGAGCACCATATTGGACTTAAGAGTAAGATTAGCCGGACTGGAACTGGAAAATCCAATCGTGGTGGCTTCCGGGGACATCGGTTGTCATGTGGGCCAGATAAAGGAAGCCGAGCATTTCGGAGCCGCGGCGTTTATTACGAAAGGGTGCATTCCCCTGTCGGGCGCCTCCGGATTGACCAGGAAAACCCGCATTCGAGTAGATTTCAAAAAGAACGCACTGAGGGGAGTGGCAGGATTTCGAAGACTGGGGTTGGAACAGGCTGAAAACTTGATTTCAGACGCAAAAAAAGAGGTGAAAATCCCGGTTGGCGCGAACGTATTCGTCATGCTGCCCACCGAGGAGGAGAAGGAGATTGTAACCGGTGCCGCGAGAAAGCTGTGCCGAAAGGGAGCTGATTTTATCGAGCTGGATACTACCGGTAATCTGCCGATTCATTTCGGGGAAACTGGGAAATGCGGGGAAACCGGAGAATATTTTTCAGATGACATGGCGGGAAAATACCCACGTTTTGTCTGTGAGACGATCAAGGCCGTCAAGAAGGCGGTAGACGTTCCTGTTTTAGGAAAGGTAGCCTACGAGAATATCAATGTACCTGCGCTGATCAGAGATATGGAGGAAGCTGAAGTTGATATCATTGATATCGGCAATGCCGGGATGGGTGTGCTGCCGGGTATTATGGATATCTACGACCCTGATAAGATGCGGGGAGATTTTATCAGCGCAGACAAGAACTTAGGCTTATGTCTCACGGGAGATGCCCTAAGAAGATTTTCACAGGCCTACATCATCAGGTCCGCAAAATCCGTCAGCACTCCGATACTCGGGTGCGGTGGGATCATGGGATGGAGACACATTGTCGAAGCAATAATGTGCGGAGCAACAGCAACCGCGATTTGCTCCGCGTTTGTGATACGAGGTTTTGGCATTATCCGGAAGATGAAGGAAGGGCTCATACGGTTTATGGAAGAGGAGGGGTATAACTCCCTGGATGAATTCCGGGGCCTCTTCGTGGATAGAGTGGCCCTTACGCCCGGCGAGATCAGAGTCTTTGACGTTGTGGCGAAGGTCGATCATGAGAAATGCAACGGCTGCGGTCTCTGCGCAAAACCCGCCCACTGCGGGCTGTCTGAAAGGGCAATAAAGATCATAAGGAATAAAGCGGTCGTTGACGAGGGACAGTGTCTTGGATGTGAGACATGCGCCGGTATTTGTCCCGAAACAGCGATAACTATGGTCAGGAAGAAGTAGAGTTCATCCATAGGACAAAACCCATCGGCTCCAACGCCATTGGTGAGTCACAGGGGCTGGAGGAGCGTCACCACCGAGTGTTTCGAGGACGTTTTGGAGAATGGCTCAACCTTGAGCTGCTCTTGACGTGCCGCTCCATTCAAGAGGTGGTTGAACAGGAGGCCATGCGATGGCCCGAATCCGTGTAAAGAGAGGATTTGCAGATACTCCGAAGGGTCAGATCCATTATGCAACCGCCGGGAAAGGGGATCCTGTCCTTTTCTTGCACCAGACCCCCCGATCCTGGGACGAGTATCGAGATGTTCTTCCTATTATCGGTCAAAAATATCGCGCGATTGCAATGGATACCATCGGCTTCGGAGATTCATATAAGCCGAAGGAGCGGGGATCGATAGAGATGTATGCTCGGGGCGTCATAGATTTCCTTGATGCCATATCCATTGACCGGGTTTCCATAGTGGGCCACCATACCGGCGGGGTAGTGGCAGTGGAGGTTGCCGCAGCGCATCCGGCGCGTGTACACAAGCTGGTACTCTCCTCCACCCCGTATGTGGATGCAATGGATCGGGAGGCGAGAAAGAGCCGGCCTCCTATTGATAAGGTTGAATTCAAGGAAGATGGATCACATTTGACTGAACTCTGGCAGAAGAGAATGTCGTTTTATCCCGAAAAACGGCCTGACCTCCTCACCCGTCTCGTGATTGACACCCTGAAAGTCGGCGACCGCATGGAGGAAGGGCACCGCGCGGTCAACGCGTACAAGATGGAGGAGAAGACCGCATTGGTGAAGGCGCCAACGTTGGTTTTGGCGGGGAACAGAGATCCATTCTCCTTTCCCAGGATGAAGCCCCTCTCTGAAGCAATCAAGGGGAGCGAGACCGCGATTATTGACGAGGGCATGGTTCCAATGGTGGATCAACTACCCGAGGAGTTCGCAAAGGCGGTGCTCGCGTTTCTCGACAGAAGATAACGTCGAACGGAGAAAATCGATGTCTCTCTGGGCTACGAGAGGAATTCTTAGGAGCCCATTCTGGCGCATGAGGCGCTGCACGAAAAACGGGTGCCATATCTTACACATAAGCCATTGATGTCCTGGACTTTGGCAAATAGGTTATGCCTCGCTCAATGATCGGCTCTGGAACAGTACAGGTGCACACGTATGAGGAGAGGGTAGAATGAAAGACGGCAAGGTTGATGAGGTTAGACGAGCGCTCTGTTTCGGCTGTTGGGTGCAGGCCGGTGTAGTGGCCACCGTCAAAGACGGTAAGGTTGTGAAACTGAAAGGCGAAACCGGCCATCCGGTGAACCAAGGCTGGATTTGTGAGCGGTCAAAAGCATTTATTGAACACCTCTACCACGAAGACCGTCTCAATTACCCCTTGAAAAGGATCGGAGATAGAGGCGAAGGTAAATGGGAAAAAATGACCTGGGACGATGCCTTGAATGAAGTTGCTGAAAAACTTGACCGCATCAGATCTCAAAGCGGGGCGGAGGCGGTTGCATCTATTGGCGGTACCGGCCGAGGTTTTTCTGAAATGTTTAAAGTGAGATTCATGAATCTTTTCGGCAGCCCAAATCATGCCAATGCAGGGCAGTGGTGCTCCGTTGTCAGTCGGCAGATTCATGCAGCCGTCTACGGCGCCGGCGCCAGCCGGGCTGTCAAACCGCCTTGCAAATGTGCGGTTATCTGGGGCGGCAATCCGGCCGAGTCCTTTGCCTGCATATTCCCCCAGCATATCAAAGCCAAACACAAAGGCACCAAATACATCATCATCGATCCGAAATACTCCGAGAGCGCCGGCCGGCTGGCGGATCACTGGCTGAAATTGCGGCCGGGTACAGATGCGGCCCTGGCACTTGGTTGGATCAATGTCATCATTGAAGAAGAACTGTATGACAAAAAATTTGTGAGTAGATGGTGCCATGGGTTTGAAGAGCTTAAGGAACACGTCAACCAATACCCGCCCGCCAGGGTAGCTGAAATTACGCGGTTGCCGGAGGAGCAGATCGTGGAGACGGCCAGGCTGTATGCCACCAGCAAACCGGCATCTATCATCTGGGGCGTCAAATCGGATATGCAGGGTGTCAATGTGACCGACATCACCCATGCCAAATGCATTCTCAGGGCAATCACGGGCAATCTCGACGTCATCGGAGGAGATATGCTCTCCGGCCCCTGTGAAAAAACGAATTACGGCGCCATGTTGGAATACATGGACAAGCTGCCGGTGGAGCAAAGAAAAAAACAACTCGGTGCGGACTCTCACAAGCTCTGGTGTTTTCCGGGGTATGAAATGGTGGCGGAGGTGGCGAAGCCCTACTGGTATGGAAAAGGGCTGACCGCCGGCTTTCTCCCGGGATGCCACGAACCAGCGGTATGGAGCGCGATCCTTGACGGCCGGCCTTACCAAGTTAAAGGGTTGATTTGCGGCGCCTGCAATCCCCTGGTAGCCTATCCGAATACCAAAAGAATCTACAAAGCCCTTAAAAGCGCCAAACTCGAACTTTTTGTGGTCGCTGAACAGTGGATGACGCCATCGGCCATGCTGGCCGATTACGTATTTCCGATTACCAACTGGCTGGAGCATCCTCAGCTTTGTACCCAGACATTTCAAGGCAGCGGCAACGCTGCGTCTCTGGGAGAACGGGTGGTGCCTCCTCTGTATGAACGGAAAACCGATTTTGAATTTTATCGCGGCCTTGGTTTGAGACTCGGCCAAGGGAAATACTGGCGCGACACTCTGGAAAAGGAATGGGATTGGTGTTTGCAGCCCTTGCTCCAGGAGCTTAATCTGGATTCTTCGGAGGAGTTTGCCAAGAAGCAGCGCTTCTGGTCAGCTCCCCCGGTAGAAAAGAGATATGAAACCATTGATCCGAAAACCGGTGAATCTAAAGGATTTGCAACGCCGACGGGTAAAGTCGAACTGTATTCTACCGTTCTCGAAAGGCTGGGCTACGATCCCCTGCCGAATTATAAGGAACCCCCCGAGACGCCCGTCAGCCAACCGGAGCTCGCGAAAAAATACCCTTTC
Organism: uncultured Desulfobacteraceae bacterium; assembly: GCA_964511755.1. Taxonomy (GTDB): domain Bacteria; phylum Desulfobacterota; class DSM-4660; order Desulfatiglandales; family Desulfatiglandaceae; genus B46-G9. The sequence continues at coordinate 5,073 of CAZEGG010000204.1, forward strand.
ATTCTGATCACCGGAGCCCGCTTCCGACCAATGCACCACTCCGAACACAGACAAATACGGTCCCTTCGAAAGCTTTATCCCTACCCGACAGTTGAAATTAATCCGGAAACCGCTCGACAGGCCGGCATCGGCGACGGTGACTGGGCAGTGATCGAAACGGCCAGGGGAAAGATAAAGCAGAAAGCCAAGTTGACATCCCGTATCCCTCCCAGGATCATTGAATGCCAGCACGGATGGTGGTTACCCGAGGAAATTGGCGAAGACCCGGTCCTCTACGGCGTTTTTGAATATAATGTGAACGTTTTGACACCGGATTCAGAAGAATTTTGTGATCGCGCCACCGGGGCCGTCACTTTTGGCCCTCTGTTATGTAAGGTGTATCCTTTCAAGAAGTATAGTTGATCACTGATGGCCAAGTGAAATGATTTTCTAAAAGCTCGTAAGGCAGAGTTCCACGGGCTTGCCTGTGAGTGATTGATAGTTCGCCCATAGGGCGTCCAGCGAAGCGGGTGAAGGGATAAGTGTCACGGCTTTAGCCGTGGGTATCTACTTTGAGTTGCAGAGTTTCAGGTAGTTACCGAACCGACGAGAGAAATACGATTTGGGTCTGCTATCCCATATGACGGGCATTCGCAGCAATGGGTATGGATTAGGAGGAAGCAATGCGAATCGGAATTGACGTGGGTGGCACTTTCACTGATACGATCTTGATGGATGAAATGACCGGGACCTTTCACTATACGAAGACTCCCACTACCCATGAGGATTTGGCTGAAGGTGTGCTTAAAGGGCTGGAAGAGATCCTCCAGATAGGGGGGGTATCCATGGATGATATTGATTACATCATCCATGGAACCACGATCGGCACCAATGCCATTGTTGAGGGGCGGGGAGCCAGGGTCGGGCTCATCACCACCGAAGGGTTCGAGGACGTTTTGGAGATAAGACGGGTGGCGAGACCCCAGGAAGCTGCATTTGATTTCAACGCCGACAACCCGCCTCCATTGGTTCCTCGTTATCTGCGGAAAGGGGTGAGAGAGAGGATAGACAGCAAAGGGCGAGTCGTGACCCCGTTGGATGAGGCATCGGCTCTCGCGGCTGTCCAGTATCTTGGAGACCATGGTGTGGAGGCGATTGTCATCTCACTGCTGTTTTCTTTCTTGAATCCCAGCCATGAAGAGAAGATAGGTGAAATCTGCAGGGAACTCTTGCCGGGAACACTGCTCTCACTGTCCTCCGAGATCTGCCCCGAATTCCGGGAATATGAGAGAACCTGTACCACAGTGATGAATGGGTACCTTGGGCCGGTAATCCAACGCTATATGGATAACTTGACGGCACGGCTCAGGGCTAAGTACGGTGATGTGACTCTCCACATTATGCAGAGTAATGGCGGAACCATGAGTGCGGAAGTTGCAAAGAACCATGCCGCTCATCTGATAAATTCGGGACCTGCCGGAGGTGCCATTGCCGCGGCTTTTGTGAGCCGTCTTACCGGGAATGAGATGGCAGTGGGTGCGGATATGGGGGGCACCACTTTTGATATTTCCATAATTGATCGGCATCTTCCGAAGACCACCACCT
>CAZEGG010000205.1:0-6637 GCA_964511755.1 uncultured Desulfobacteraceae bacterium
TATCTCCAAGATCCCCACCGCGGCCGCCATCCTCATCGAATACCTTGCCCCGGCACTGATAGCCGTCTTTTCCTGGGCCTTCATGCACCAGAGGATGGGACGCCTGAAGTGCATGGCCCTGTTTCTGGCCCTGGGAGGGTGTTACGTCGTGGCCGGCGGGTACAACGTGGACCTTCTCACCCTTAATCTGGGCGGCCTTTTCTGGGGGCTCGGCGCGGCCCTGACCTATTCCTTTTACATCGTTTATTCAGAATATTCCCTCCGCAGCTACTCACCCTGGACGCTCATCTGCTATGCCCTCATCATAGCCGCCATCACCTGGAACGTGGTCCTGGGGCCGGCCAGGCTTCTTACCATGGGTTGGAACGCACCTTCATGGATCATTATTTTCCTTGCCTCCAGCGTAGGGACCGTTGTCCCCTTCGGATTGTTCGCTTACGGCGTTGAGTATCTCAGGTCCACGAGGGCGACCATCATCGCCACGTTCGAGCCCATCGCAGCCGGTCTGATAGCCTTTCTCTTTCTCGGGGAACGCCTTCTGACACTGCAGATTATCGGCGGACTGGCGGTCCTGACCGCCGTGATACTGATTCAACTGGAAAAGGAACATGATGAGATGACTCCGGCCCTGATCAAGGGACGAAGAAAGTAGCACCGGGATGCCGAGATCGCCTGAGGAGGTTCCGACGTTGCCTCCCAGAACCACCGCCAAGTTTCATCTGCGTGTGTAAAGGCGAGTGGTTGAAAGGAATCCTGATCACCAGCAAGGCATTAGATGCAAGGCGCCGAGGAGCGACGACTGAGGCGTATGCAACAATACGCCGCAAGGAGGAGAGAGCGAAGGCGACGCCGCAGATGATGTCTTGCTGGTGATCAGGACGAATGAAATGGTCTTGACTATCATGCGAGAAATATGAAAAGTTAGGATCTATTGAAACCTTCAATTCCTCGGCAGCCCAAGGCGTACCGCTCAACCCGGAGTACTGTGGATTCACTGGTATCTGTTGTGAGACATTTCTCTTTCATCTTTCAGCAAAAGGAGGACCATGAGATGAAATCCAAAAACATCTTTTTGTGCGTTGTGTTCACCTTCTTCCTGGCATGTCTCCCTGCCCAGAGCTTTGCCAAGCAGACCCTGGTCTACGGCACCACCGAGAAAATTACGGACATGGACCCGGCCAGTGCCTACGATTTCCATACCTGGGAGATCTTCTACAACATCTACCAGGGCCTTCTGAAATACCCCCCCGGGAAGACCAACCTGATCCCCGGCCTTGCTGAGTCATACACCATCAGCAAGGACGGAAAGGACTACACCTTTCAGTTGAGAAAAGGTCTGAAATTTACGGACGGGACCCCTTTTGACGCAAATGCGGTCAAATGGTCCATCGACCGGGTCATGGCTTTGAAGGGAGACCCGTCGTGGCTGGTTACCGATTTTGTGGACCACGTGGAGGTCGTGAGCAAGTACGCGGTCAAGTTCGTACTCAAGAATGCCGTTGCATACTTCCCGTCTCTTGTAGCCTCGCCGCCTTATTACCCGGTGAACCCCAATGTATATCCCAAAGACAAGATCATCCGGGATCCCTCGGAATTGAAGGGCGGAAAGCTGGTAGGCCTTGGCCCGTACAAGGCGGTCTCTTTCAAGAGAGACCAGGAGATAGTCCTGGAAACGAATCCTGCCTTTTACGGGGATAAGCCAAAAAATGACCGCGTGGTGATCAGGTATTTTGCGGACGCCACCACCATGCGGCTCGCCCTGACAAAAGGCGAACTGGATTTTGCGTTTAAGACCCTCAATCCCTCGGACATCAACGACCTGCAGAAATCCAAAACGCTCGAGACCATCAAGGCCCAAGGTCCTTACATTCGCTACCTCTGCTTCCTTACGGACACCCCTCCTTTCAATGACAGGGTCCTGCGCCAGGCCCTCGCCTCCGCCATCAACAGGAAGGCCCTCCTGAAAAAGGTCTTCCTGGGACAGAACTCCCCGCTTTATTCAATGGTTCCCATGGGCATGTGGTCGCACACGGATGCCTTCAAGGTCGCCATGGGTGACGGGAACGTTGCCCTGGCCAAGAAGCTTCTGGCCTCCAGGGGCTATAACGAAAACCACAAGTTCACCTTTGACCTCTGGTATACGCCCACCCATTACGGCGATACGGAAGTGGATATGGCCGCCGTGCTCAAGGCCCAGTTTGAGGGGACGGGCGTCATGAAGGTCAATGTCAAATCCGCAGAGTGGGCAGCCTACAAGGACAACTGGAAAAACAAGGTCATGCCGGTCTGGCTCCTGGGCTGGTATCCCGACTATATCGACCCCGACGATTACACCAACGCGTTTGCCGGCACTGCCGGGTCCATAGGCATGGGCATTCATTTCTCCAGTCCGCTCTGGGACAAGCTGTTTGTGGACGGACAGATCATAACCGAGCCGAGAAAGAGGAGCGCCGTGTATCGACAAATTCAGAGCATGTGGGTGGATGACGTTCCCACAGCGCCCATTCTCCAGGGCACGCTCTATCTGTTCGCACAAAAGAACATACGCGGGATTATGCTCTCTCCCACCCTGCAATTCAACTACGGCCCCATCCACCGGGTCAAGTAGACTGTTCGGGCCGGGCCGAAGCCCGGCCCTTCTTCCTTCGAGGTCTCATGAAGAAAAGTCTGGCCCGGTACGTCATTATCAGGCTCCTCCTGACCATTCCCATGGTCTTCATACTCCTGACCATCGTATTTGTAATCCTGCGGGTCATGCCCGGTGATCCCGTCTCCTCAATGCTCGGCGGCCATGCCCCTGAAAAAGTCATCGAGCAGAAAAGGAAGGAACTCGGCCTGGACCGGTCACTGCCTGTCCAGTACGTCCAGTATCTCTGGCAGATCTGTCATCTCGACCTGGGCGAATCCATGATATTCAAGGAAAGAGTGACGAAAGCCATTGCAGACAAGCTGCCGGCTACCGTTGAGCTGACGTTTTTCGCTATGATCATCACCCTGTTCATGGGCGTCTTCCTGGGGGCCTACGCCGCTGACAAACGGCGATCTTCCCGGGATTACGGGATACGGCTTTACGGCATCGTGGTCTATTGTATCCCGGTCTACTGGATGGGGCTCATGCTGCAGCTCATATTCGGCATCTGGCTCAACATTCTCCCCATTGCCGGGAGACTCGGCGCCCGAACCTTTGCCTCGGATTTTGAAAGGACGGGATTCTATGTTCTGGACACGATCATGGCTCGAGATTTTACCGCTCTCGGAGACGTACTGATCCATCTGGTTCTCCCGGCGTTCACCCTCGGCATCGTGCTCTCCGGAATATTCGTGCGCCTGACCAGGGCCAATATGCTGGATGTCCTGAAATCAGACTACATTCTTGCGGCCGAGGCCAGGGGCATTCCCCATCGAAAAATCGTTTACAAACACGCGCTCAAGAACGCGTTCATCCCCATCCTGACCATGATGGGCCTCCAGTTCGCCCTGCTCATGGCAGGAGCCGTGCTCACGGAGACCACTTTTTCCTGGCCGGGCATGGGACGGCTGCTCCTCGAAAGGATCTATTTGAGGGACTATCCCACTATCCAGGGAGTGATTATCGTTGTTGCACTGGTTGTGGCCATGGCCTCGCTCCTCGTGGATGTGGTGTATGCCATGGTAGACCCGAGGGTCAGATACTGACTCGCGGGCGGGCAGGAGAATTTATGAAATATTCACCGGCAGCGGGAACGGCCCGGTTGATTTCCCGGTTCACCGGTCTCGGGAAAAAATACGGACTTGAGTGGTGGATTCTGGTCGTCGGGGCATTGATCATCCTGGCCATCGTATTCATGGCGCTCTTTTCCGGAACCATCGCTCCCTTCAGCCCCTATGACCAGAACACCGGGCCCCAGCTCATCGGCCCCAATGCCGTGCACCTTATGGGCACCGACAATCTCCAGCGTGATGTCTGGTCGAGGATCGTATGGGGATCCCAGACAATCCTCCGGGTGGCGGTCCTTGCCGCTGTCGTTTCTTCGGTCGTCGGCATCTGCCTTGGCCTGCTTTCCGGTTTTTCCGGGGGATGGTTCGACCGGGTCGGCTCCCTGGTAATGGACTCGGTCTATTCCTTTCCCGGTCTCATCCTGGCCATCGCCTTCGCCGCCATGCTGGGACCTGGCGTCATCAACATCATGCTTGCCGTGGCTGTCATCTACATCCCTACCTATTTTCGTCTGGTGAGAGGTCAAACCCTCTCCATCAAAGAGGAACTCTACGTGGAAGCTGCAAAGGCAATCGGCGCGTCCCGTTTGACCACCCTGTGGAAATACATCTTCCCCAATGTGATCGCCACAACCGCAGTGGTCTTCACGTTAAACGTGGCGGACGCCATCATGACGGAGGCGGCATTGACCTATCTGGGTCTCGGCCTCCCCCCTTCCATCGTTGACTGGGGAATGGATCTGGCCATGGGAAAGAAGTTCCTGCCGTCCGGCCACTGGTGGCTCATCACGTTTCCCGGAGTGATGATCTCCGTGCTCGCGCTGGGGTTTACCATGGTGGGCGAGGGGCTGGCGGAGATCCTGAACCCGCGTCTCCTGGAGCGATAGGACGGTGGAACCTATTCTTGAAATAGAACATCTTTCGGTGCACTTTCCCATCAACATCGGGACGGTCCGCGCGGTGAACCAGGTCGATCTCCTCATACGGAAGGGGGAAGTGATGGGTCTCGTGGGGGAGTCGGGATGCGGCAAATCGACACTCGGCTTTTCCATTCTCCGGCTCCTCAGACCTCCCGGAAAGATCGTGGAGGGGAAGATCCTTTATCATGGCGAAGATATTGCCCGGATGAGCGGGCACGAACTCCTCTCCCTGAGGGGCAAGAGAATCGCCATGATATTCCAGGACCCGCTCACCTCCCTGAACCCCCTTTTCCGCATTGACGAACAATTCATAGAAACCCTTGAGACCCATGAAAAGGGAATAGGCAGAAAGGAGGCATTCAGGCGCGCCGGGAACATGCTCGAGAGCCTGGGGATTTCACCGGAAAGACTGATCGAGTATCCCCACCAGATGTCGGGCGGCATGCGGCAGCGCATCATGATCGGCATGGGACTCATTCTGAATCCGGATTTCCTGATAGCAGATGAACCCACCACGGCCCTTGACGTTATCGTCGAGGCCCAGTTTCTCGACCTCCTGGACCGGTTGCGGAAACAGTACAACCTGACCATCATCCTCATTACCCACAACCTCGGGAACGTCGCCCAACTTGCCGACAGGATCACGGTCATGTACGGGGGGAGCATCGCAGAGATAGGACCGGCGGGCGCTATCTTTGATTCGCCCCTCCATCCTTACACCCAGGGGCTCCTGGCCTCCATACCCAACATCAAACTGGACCAGCCCAAGCTGAAGACCATGCCCGGGAATCCCCCCGACCTGGTCAACCCGCCGCCGGGCTGCGTTTTTCACCCACGGTGTCCTCACGCGATGGATGTCTGCGGGCATGAGAAACCGGAGATGACTGATAAGGAAGGCCATTCTGTGGCCTGCTGGCTCTACAGGTAATTGCACGTGGAAGACCTGGTAACGGTAAAGAATCTGAAGAAGCATTTTCCCCTTCAAAAGGGCCTCTTCGACAAATTCTTTGTCAAAGAGGAACGCTCCGTACGCGCTGTGGACGGGGTGTCGTTCACCATCAGGAAGGGAGAAGTCCTGGGTCTTGTGGGTGAGAGCGGCTGCGGCAAGACAACGACCGGCAGGCTGGTCCTGCGGCTCCTGGAGCCAAGCGCCGGAGAGATCCTGTACCGGGGAACGCCGATAACCTCTTACTCAACCACTGCCATGGCAAGGATGCGGAAAAAGATGCAGGTTATCTTTCAGGACCCGTATGCATCCCTGAGTCCCCGTATGTCCATCGGCAAGGCCATTTCTCACCCGCTTATCATCCACAGCGACTTGCACAGGACGGAGATGAAAGAGGTGTGTCTCCGGATGATGGAAAAAGTCGGACTCACCCCGGCCGCGTTTCTTTACAGGAAATACCCGCACCAGCTTTCCGGCGGACAGCGGCAGCGTGTGGTGATTGCCCGGGCCCTGGTGACGAACCCGGAGTTCGTGGTGGCGGACGAACCCATCGCCATGGCGGATGTCTCCGTCAGGGCCCTCATCCTGGAACTGATGGGTCAGCTGAAAGAAGAATTCGACCTGACCTATCTCTTTATCACCCATGATCTCGCCACGTGCAAATATATCTGCGACCGGGTAGCCATCATGTACCTGGGAAGGATCGTCGAAATCGGCCCGCTCGACAAGGTGTTCAAAAACCCGGTTCATCCCTACACGTCCACGCTCCTTGCCGCCGTTCCCGTGCCCGATCCCCGGTACCGGAGGACCGAGCCGATCCCCAAGGGAGAAATTCCAAGCCCCATCAATCCGCCGCCGGGATGCAGGTTTCATCCCCGCTGCCGTTTCGCCGCACCGGAGTGTGCCCGCACCGAACCGGAACTGGTTTCCGTGGACGCCGATCACCAGGTGGCCTGCTCCGTGCGAAATCGGCCGTCGGCCTAATGCGCAACTCCCCCTTTTGCTTCCTCTCTTTCCTGTTGCGCCGGGGTTCAGCCGACTGCACGGCATGCAACAAAGTGATCCTGTTCAACCT
>CAZEGG010000206.1:0-6626 GCA_964511755.1 uncultured Desulfobacteraceae bacterium
GCAGTGAGCGGAGCCAGGGACGGCGAAGCGAACGAAGCGGAGGGAATATGCCGTTTCTCTGCTCAGAGGGTGTGGTTAATAATCAGTGTCACAAAACAGTGGCTTCAGTGAATGGGGATAGGTAATGGATTTTTCGAGGATTAAGGAATCATTTCGGGACTTGTTCCCGTCGCGAATCATTTCCATTGACTCGCACACTGCAGGAGAACCGACGAGGCTCATTGTGAGCGGGTTTGATCCAATTCCCGGGGCTACCATGAAAGATAAGCGCCGCCACCTCATGGACAATCTTGACGAAATCCGTCTGCGCTTGACCAGGGAACCCCGCGGCCACCGGGGCATGTTCGCCGCAATAGTCACCGACCCGGTCTCCGAGGGCGCTGATTTCGGCCTCGTATTCATGGACCCCCGCCGGTATCCCTTCCTCTGCGGTCACGGGACCATGGGAGCGGTCGCCACCCTCATTGAAACAGGCGTTCTCAAGGCCGAGGAGCCGGAAACCGTGGTTGTCGTCGATACCCCTTCCGGACCCATGGAAGCGGTTGCAAGGGTCAAGGGAGGGCTGGTCGAGTCGGTGGGCATCAGCATGGTGCCCTCTTTTGTGTATCGGGAAAACGAGACCCTCCGTGTCCCCGGTCTGGGAGAAGTTGTCGTGGACACAGTGTGTGTGGGCGGCTTCTTTGTGATGGTCTCGTCGGACCAGATCAATCTGGAACCGGATAAGGCAAACGCCGCTGAGTTGATCCGGCTGGGCATGCTGTTTATTGAAGCTGCAAACGAACAGCTGGAAGTCCGGCATCCCACCCGGCCCGAGGTAAGGACCGTCGATGTAACAGAATTCTACGACCCCTCTGAGCACGCCGAAAAACGGGGCAGGAACGTGGTGATTTACGGCGAGGCGCACATGGACCGCTCTCCCTGCGGCACCGGTACGGCTGCGAAAATGACTCTTCTCCATCGCCATGGTCTGCTGGGCATAAACGAGACGTTTACCAATTGCGGCCCACTGGGCAGCGTTTTCGAGGGCCGCCTCGTCAAGGAAATAAAAATCGGCGACATTGACGGCGTGATTGCCGAGGTCCGGGGAAGTGCGTATATCACCGGGGTTCATGAATTCGTCGTTGATCCCCGGGATCCGTTTCCCAACGGGTATCTCCCATGAACCGGCATGGTTCTTTCCCCGACCTGGTCCTCATCAACGGGAACATACGAACCCAGGACCCGGATCAACCCCTTGCCGGTGCAGTTGCGATCGGCCGGGGCCGAATTCTGGCAGTGGGCGACGATGAAGGGATAAAACCGCTCGCCGGTCCGGACACCAGAATCATGGATCTCGGCGGCAGGCCTTGCCTGCCCGGTTTGATGGACTCTCATTTCCATTTCTATGACTGGGCCCTGCGGAGATCGCAGCTGACCCTGGCGGACGTGGAGTCGTTCGATGAGCTCCTTGATCGGGTCTCCGCGGCTGCGAGAGAGACGGACCCCGGACGCTGGATCCTGGGCCAGGGGTGGAACGAAGCCGACTGGCCGGAGCATCGAATGCCCACGCGGGACGATCTGGACAGGGCAGCCCCGTCCAATCCTGTCGCTCTCTGGCGGTGCGACCTGCACTTGGCCGTTGCCAACTCTGCGGCGCTTGAACTTGCCGGCATCAATGAAACCACTTCCGGTCTTCCGGAGGGAAGCATCGAAAGGGGTGCGTCGGGCAGACCCACCGGCATCCTCCGTGAGGACGCCCCCAACCTCATCAAGGAAATCATACCTTCTCTCAGAGAAGACGAAATTCATGCAGCCATGCGGGAGGGCATTCATGTGCTCCATTCCCTCGGGCTCACCGCGCTGGAAGATATCCGGTTAATGGGGGGAGCCGCGGGCAGGGCCGCTTTCAGGAACCTGCAGCTTCTCAGAAATGGCGGCGACCTGGATCTGCGGTGTTGGGCAAGTATTCCGGGAGAACGCCTCGAAGAGGCCATGGCGCTCGGGCTGAGTACGGGTTTTGGAGATGATTGTCTCAGGATCGGGCATGTCAAATACTTCGCGGACGGCGGCATGGGCGCCCGCACCGCCTGGATGCTGGAGCCCTATCTGGATGCAGGGTACGGAATGCCCGCAACCCCGATGGAGGAACTGAAGGAATCCCTGTGCCGTGCCGATGAGGCCGGGCTTTCCGTGGCCATCCATTCCATCGGCGACAGGACCAACCGTGAACTGGTGACGGTGTTCGAGGCATTGCAGGAAAGCCGGTCGCGGACCTCCGCAGCTGCCGCTGCCCGTCCACTTGTCTCGCACCGGATAGACCATGTCCAGATGATTCAACCTGAGGACCTGGCGCGGCTCGCCCGGCTGGACATCGTTGCCTGCGTCCAGCCGCATAACCTCGTCCTGGACATGGCCATGGTTGACGAATGTGTCGGAGAGAGAGGCAAATGGACGTACCCCTATCGCTCTATGCTCGATCGGGGCGTACGGGTGATATTCAGCTCGGATGCGCCTGTGTGTGACCCGGGGCCTCTCGCGGGAATCCATGCTGCGGTGACACGGCAGAGAAAAGACGGCACACCCGCAGGGGGATGGTACCCGGAACAGAGAATCACGGTTGACGATGCGGTTCGGGGCTACACGATCCTCCCGGCCGTATCCTACGGTATGAGCGACAGACTCGGGAGTATCACACCGGGGAAATATGCGGATATGGTGGTCCTGGACAAGGATATCTACACGATAGATCCGATGGAAATCATTGAAACAAAGGTGGATTTAACCGTATTTGACGGCAGGATCGTTTTCGAGCGCCCATAGGTCGGCCGAAGCGAAAAGACAAGGTTCACCGCAGAGGCGCAAAGTTCGCAAAGAAAAGATTTTTTTCCCTTTCCGCTGAGACGGCGGAAAGGGAAAATCGGCCTTCAAGAAGACACAGAAGGAGAAGGCTGTCGGCTGGATACAGTGGTTGAAAACGCGATCGTTATCGAATTGAAGTCTTGTGACAAGATCGAGGATATTCATCGGGCACAGCTTTTGACTTACTTGAGAATCTCCGGACTTTCTCTTGGATTGCTGTTGAACTTTAATGTGCGGGTTATGAAGGACGGCATAGTGAGGATAGTGAACAAGTTTGGAGAATAGGCTGATTGCTTATCTTTTTTCTTTTGCCGGCGTCTCAGCGGCAAAAGAAAAGGTAGTTAACTTTGCGATCTCTGCGTCTTTGCGGTGATAGAAAGTTTCCAATCCTGATACGACATCGCATCAAGGGAGAGGCGTACCAAGAGATAATTTCAGCAGAATGAAGAGAGGAAAAGATTGTTGGAAAATTTGAACAGGGAACTTCTTTTTTATCAGACCGGCAAAAAACTCCCGTTTATCAAGAAGGCGGAAGGCATCTATATGTGGGACCACACCGGAAAGGAATACATCGATGCCTGTTCCGGTGCGGTCATTTCCAATATCGGACACGGCAATCCAAAGGTCGCGAAGGTGATTGCCGAGCAGGCCGGTGCGACTTTTTTCGCCTACCGAATCCACTTTGAGAATGAGCCCGGGGTCCGTCTGGCCATGGATCTGGTCGAGTATTCCGCCCCGCACCTGAATCGGGTTTATTATGTGTCAGGAGGTTCCGAGGCCGTTGAATCGGCCATGAAACTCTGCCGCCAGTATTTCTACGACACAGGAGAGGGTTCCCGTCATGTGTTCATCAGCCGGACCCCTTCTTACCATGGGAGCACCCTGGGATCTCTGGCGCTCACTTCCTATGCGCCTCTTGAGATTCCTTTTCGGCCGCTGATGAAGGCGTATCCGAAGATACCCGCCCCCTACTGCTACCGTTGCGTCTATCACAAGGAATATCCCCAGTGCAATCTGGAGTGCGCCCATGCCCTTGAAAAGACCATCCTGGAGCAGGGACCGAAGAACGTTGCCGCCTTTGTGGCGGAGCCGGTGGGCGGGGCCAGTACCGGGGCATTGGTCCCGCCGGAGGGCTATTTCTCGATCATACAGGAAACATGCAGGAAGTACGGCATATTCCTGATCCTTGATGAAGTTATGACCGGGTTCGGACGGACCGGGAAGCTTTTCGCCTATGAACACTGGAACATCGAAGCGGATATTGTGGCCCTTTCCAAAGGGATGGGGTCCGGTTACTACCCCCTGGGTGCCATCATGGCACGCAGGAGCATTGTGGATGAAGTGGTGGGCAACGGCGGGTTCGCACACGGCCATACGTACGCCGGCAATCCGATGGCCTGTGCAGTGGGTCTGGAAGTGTTCAGGATCATCAGGGAGGAGCATCTTCCTGAGAACGCCGCTGCGATGGGAAAGCTTCTAAAGACCGGACTGAAGGAACTCGAGGAGCGCTACGGGATTATCGGTCAGGTAAGAGGAAAAGGCCTCCTTCTCGCGCTGGAACTGGTGAAGGATCGGGATACGCGCGAGCCGTTTCCTGCCGAAAGGAACCTCAACATGCTCCTGACCAATGAGGCATATGATGAGGGTCTTATCATATACCCGCGCAGGTCCATCAACGGGCTGTCGGGAGACCACGTGCTGGTTGCGCCGCCGTTAATCCTGAAAGAAGATCAGATAGCGCAGATCCTCGATCGACTGGATCGCGCATTGGAGCGCACCATGAACAAGCTATAAGCTTACCACGAAGTACGCGAGGAAAAGATATTTTTGACAGGATTTACGGGATCGACAAGATCATTTGCCTCCCGCGTCGCGAGAGCCAAACACTGCATCCGCTTCGGGGAGTGAGGCTGAGCATAAGCCAAGTGCATATTTCGATGGGTCCAAGAACGCTCCCGAGAGCTCAAAGATGCTCCGCGGTAAGTCCCATGGCTGTTTGTATGGGCTGCGTCCGGCAGCCATACAAAAAAATCCGGTTGATCCTGTAAATCCTGTCAAAGCAGTTGTTTTGCGTTTTGAGCGAAGCCCCGTGAACGGGGCAAGCGGGCGGTGAACCTTCGGGTATTTATGGGCGGACAGGGTCGGAGGGGAAAGGGTGGTCGATAAATGCGTCTCCATTGAAAAGGCGCTCGAGAGTGTGCATGAAGGCGATTCGGTCATGCTCGGCGGATTCGGTGTGCCGGGCACACCGTTTACCCTCATCGACGGATTACTGGCACGCGGGACATCCGGATTGACCCTGATAAAGAACGAGGCCAATGAGGACGGCATGGGAGCCTCCAAACTTGTCGAAGCCGGGAGGGTCCGAAGGCTGATCTGTTCGCATCTGGGTCTGAACGCGACGGTGATCGGCATGATGAATCGAAAGGAAATCGAGGTGGAATTTTTTCCGCAGGGAATACTGGCGGAAAAGATACGAGCCGGCGGGGCGGGCCTGCAGGGGTTTCTGACGGACATCGGAGTGGACACCATCCTGGCGAAAGAAAAGGCGTCTGTCGAGATCGACGGCCGGACGGTTGTTGTGGAACCTGCTGTGCGGGCTGATGTGGCCTTGATCCATGCGCAAATGGCTGATCATTTCGGGAACCTGGTCTACCGGAAGAGCGCAAGGAATTTCAATCCCCTTATGGCTACTGCAGCAGATACGGTCATCGTCGAGGTGGAAAACCTGGTGGAAACGGGAGATCTGGACCCTGACAACATTCATACCCCAGGCGCTTTCGTGGATCATGTGGTGGTCATTGAGGAAGTAACTCCGGAATACGGAATCCTGAAACATCATGCCCTATAAAGAAAAGATCGCGAAGCGCGCGGCAAAGGAAATAGCCGCAGGCCAGGTCATAAACCTGGGGATCGGCATCCCGACCCTGATCCCCGGATACATCCCCCCTGAAACACCCGTTTTTATCCATTCCGAGAACGGGATCCTCGGCATGGGTCCCCGGAGCGAACCCGGAAAGGAGGATCGGAACCTCATTGACGCCGGAGGAAACTATGTTTCAGTGACCCGGGGCGCTTCCTTCTTCGACAGTGCCCTGTCGTTCGCCCTGGTCCGGGGAGGGCGGCTGGACCTGGCTTTTCTGGGCGCCCTGGAGGTATCGGAAACCGGGGACCTGGCCAACTGGATCATTCCCGGGAAATTTTCTCCGGGTATCGGCGGAGGTATGGAATTGGCCCAGAAGGCCAGGAGACTCATTGTAACCACAACCCATACGGATCGAAAAGGTCGCCCGAAAATACTTCGGGAATGCACGTTGCCCCTGACCGCCAAAGGATGCGTGGACAGCATCATCACCGAACTTGCCGTGCTGGATGTGACGCCGGACGGATTACTGCTGCGGGAAATCGCCGATGGTGCGGATGTGGATGAAGTCATGCAAAAGACCGGGGCGCCGCTGATCGTCCCGCAAGGGGAGCTTCCCAGATTTTGATCATGCATCATTCATCCAGGCGCTTGGATAAGAAGTGAAGAAGCTTCGCGGGGTGAGGCCGAGCGACAGCCAAGTGTAAATTTCGATGAATTCGGGAACGCTCCCGAGAGCTCAAAGATGCTCCGAGGTAATTCCCATGGCTGTTTGTATGGCTGCGTCCGGCAGCCATACAAAAAATCCGGTCAATCCTGTGAATCCTGTCTAAAAGCACATGGGGCGGGAGATTCGGCCTGAAGGGAGAGGCAAGGTATGCTGGAGAGCAAACAGGAAAAAAAGCTGATAGAGACGGTAGATCGT
>CAZEGG010000207.1:0-4609 GCA_964511755.1 uncultured Desulfobacteraceae bacterium
GGCAACCCTGGTGGGGATTTTTCTCATCCCGCCGCTCTATTACGTGTTTCAGTCTCTTGGAGAAAAGACCGGCGCGTGGCTGAAGCGGCATAAAAACAAAGATGAAGACCAACCCGCTCCAGAGGATTTCACGGCAAGGGATACCTAAGGTGACAGGATTATGAAACCTATGAGAGAATACAGAGAAAAGACCGACATGATCCGGAGAAGCATTTGGCAGCCGCTGCTGCCGGTTTTGGCGGTCGGGCTCCTCCTGGCCGGGTGCGCGGCAGTTGGACCAAACTACACAAAGGTGGAGCCGAAGGCACCGGAAAAATGGCACACGGACCTGCAGAGAGGCCTGAATGGCGCCCTGCTGAATCCCGAGACCCTGGCCCACTGGTGGTCCACCCTTCGCGATCCGGAGCTGAGCAGCCTTGAAAACCGGGCAATACAGGGAAATCTGGACCTGAAACAGGGTCTTGCCAGGATCCGTGAGGCCCGGGCCCTCAGGGGCATTCAACAGGCCGATTTCTATCCCACCCTGGATGCGGCCGGATCGGTGGTGAAGGGCCGCAGGAGCGAACACGGCGTCACAGGGATAACGGGAACCCTCTATTCCGCGGGTTTTGACGCGGGCTGGGAGCTGGATATTTTCGGCGGTGTGAGACGTTCCGTGGAAGCCGCCCAGGCGGACCTTGAGGCCACAGAGGAGAATCTGCATGATATGCTGGTGAGTCTGCTGGCCGAAGTTGCCCGAAACTATGTGGATGTCCGGACCCTTCAGGCACGTCTTGCCGCTGTGCGGGCAAATCTGAAAGCCCAGCAGGACATCTATGAACTGAACCTTTCGCGCTACCACGCCGGGCTCATCGATGAACTGGCCGCAGAGCAGTCTCATTATATCGTTGAGAGCACCCGATCTCAGATCCCGGGCCTGGAAACCAGCCTGGAGAGGGCAAAGAACAGGCTGGCGGTGCTCCTCGGAGAGAAACCGGGCGCGATGCATAAAGAGCTTGCGGAGCCGAAACCCATTCCCGTGCTCCCGGTAACGGTGGCGGTCGGCATCCCCGCCGAGACACTGAGACATCGTCCCGACATCCGCAGAGCGGAACGGAACCTGGCGGCCCAGACCGCCCGGATCGGCGTTGCCACTGCGGACCTGTATCCCCGGTTCGCCCTGTTTGGAACCATCGGCCTCGAATCCATATCCAGCGGAGACCTCTGGGAATGGGCAAGCAGGACCTGGAGCATCGGTCCCAGCATCTCCTGGAAAATCTTCCATGCCGGCGCAATCCGTCAGAATATCAAGGTACAGACCGCTCGACAGAAGCAGGCCTTGATCCAGTACGAGTCAGCCGTGCTCAACGCCCAGGAAGAAGTGGAAAATGCGCTCGTGGCATATGCCAAGGAACAGCGGCGCCGGGACTCGCTGAAGGCAGCAGTGACGGCAGCCAGACGGGCATACGAACTCTCCTGGGACCGTTACCAGGCAGGCCTCGTGGACTTCAGCAACGTTCTCGATGCCACCCGGTCCCTTCAGTCCTTCCAGGACCAGCTCGCCAGCAGCGAAGGTACGGCGACCCTGAACCTGATCAGCCTCTACAAGGCCCTTGGCGGAGGATGGAAATCTCTCTGGCCGGTCGTCGCCGGCTCGGGAAAATGAGGATTGCGACTAAGGACTGAGATGGATTTTCTTTTTTTCCGCCAGCCGATCATCCTGTCTGAACCCTCCCTCTTTCAAAATCCTGTGACCGAAAATTTATAATTCCGTGACGATCACGTGAACAAGTCTGGTTATTACTATAGGCAGGCAGCGCTCAGCCGAATCCGGGACAAGTCCTGGGAAGGGGTACTTGAAACCATAACACCTGCAGCCGCGACACGATCACGATTCAGCGTTGGTCACCGGAAATAACCATATCTTCAAAACATGAAAGGGGAGAAAAAATGATGAAGAAAACTCTCATAATCGTAGGGGTCTTTGTCTTGTCCATGATGTGCGTCACCTCGTCCTTCGCCCACTGGCAGCATCGGCCCGGAGCGGTCTATGCCATGACCAATGCGCCTGAAGGGAATGAAGTGGTGGCCTTCGATCGAAGCGCCAAGGGCATGCTGAAATTCATGGCGTCCTATCCGACACAGGGTTTGGGTTCGGGTGGAAACGCGGTAGATGCTCTGGGTTCGCAAGGGGCCCTTGTCCTGACCCAGGATAAACGGTGGCTGCTTGCCGTCAATGCAGGCAGCAATCAGATTTCGGTCTTTCGAGTCCTGCCCGACGGACTCAAGCTGACGGACGTTGTTGGTTCCGGAGGAGAGTTTCCGGTCAGTCTTGCCCCGTACCACGATCTGCTTTACGTGCTCAACGCCGGCTCAGAGGGCGGAAAAGCCAACATAGCGGGGTTCAGGCTGAATCACCGTGGCAAGCTGATCCCCCTTCAGGACTCGATCCGACCGTTGGAGGGGAATGGATACCACCAAGTCGGATTCGATCCACGGGGCCGTGTCCTGGTGGTCACCCAGGGTATTCCCGAAGTAATAAACGACATCCTCGTCTTTTCCGTCGACAAGGATGGTTTGCCGGGTGCGGCACCGGTGATTTCTCCCTCCGAAGGCGTGGTTCCTTTCGGCTTCATCTTTGACGCCAGAGGCCACCTGCTGGTCAGCGAGGCGGGCTCCGGTGCTGTTTCATCGTATAAAATTCTCAAGGATAACTCTCTACAGACCATAAGTTCTTCTGTTGCGAACGGCCAGACCGCCACCTGTTGGATTGTGGGAAACAGGAGGGGGTTCGTGTATACCGCGAATACGGGGAGCGGAACCATTTCAGCCTATAAACTCAAACCCAGGGAGGGGCGTCTCGTTCTCGTTGACGCCGAGGCGGGGTCCGGGAACGCACCTATTGACATGACAACAACGACAAACGGTCTTTTCCTGTATGCCTTGAATGCGAATGACGGTACCGTGGGTGCATTTCGAATCAGGTCTGACGGAAGCCTGAAGGACTTGGGAGTAACCGGCGGATTGCCGGCTCCGTTTGCGCAGGGCATCGTCGGACGCTAGCAGGAAAGACGGGCAAATCTGCTGAGCGCGCCCTAAAACATTTCTGAGGAAACCATCGGAGGAGAAGAGTCCAATGAAAACCGCAAGTAGATTTTTTCGGGGATTGATTCCGGCGCTCGCCGTGATCCCGTTTCTTCTGGTGAGCTGCGATTTGTCGTCGCAGGCAGCCGATCCTCGCCTATCAAGAGCCACCTTCGCTGTCTCTTGATATGACGTTGGCAAAGCAGTCCTGGAAGGGCTGCATGGCGTTAAAAGGGTTGTAACAGGTTTTTATCGCGCAGAGGAAATAGATGTCGCGTATTATGACCCGGCTGTAATCACCGTCCCGGAGATGGAAGAGGCCCTGAAAAAGGCGGGGACGTACGTGAGAACCATCGACACTGCAGCTCCCGGCGGTGACAGCCGGGAGTGAGTCTCCTCCCGTAACGCGGGGTGCTCAGAGGGGAAGCCCCGCGAGTCTCCTGCCGCAGCGCTGGCGCTCAGGTTCGGCCGAGAGGGGAAAAGGACAATCAAGCCAGGATATCGAGGACAGAACCCAGCATTTCATCGGCGGTTTTGATCATGGTCAGGTTCGCTTCATAGCCTGTCCGGGTCAACATGGTTTGGGGTATTTCCTCGCCGAGATCGACGTTGGACATCTCCACCGCCGTGTATTGATCAGCACCGTCCTCCTGAATCAGCGGACCGGGGGTGTTGATCTGGTCGATCTGTACCTGCACGGCGCCATTCGGGCCTTCCTGAAGCACGGCCCTGCTTTTCTTGAATCCCTCTGTATCCACGTTGGCGACATTATTGGCCGTGACAGCCAGTTTTGTCGTATGAGAGCTGAGCGATGAAATATTGTTACCCACGGAAAAGATCATAATGAGGTTATCCTCCTCATAATTCTTCCTTATCGGCATCCTGCCCAGAAAACTTGAATAGAGACTGTCGCCTCCGTCCGAAAATTCTTGATTTCCTCACTCTAATCAAAATATGAAAAAACAAATCTCATCCGAATGCAATCGCAAAGAGCCGGAAAATAATCTTGACGCGGGGATTCCTGGAAAATATATGAACATGAAGATCCCGGACCGAAGGGATCGGCGTCGAGGCATCCCCGGAAGGGAGCATGTCCGCCAATAGGTGAGAAAAGAGAATTCATACAAGGAGCCGGAAGCCGGAAAATTTTGAAAGGGAGAACAGCATGAGAATACCGCAGAAGGGAATTCCAAAGGAGCAAATCTTAGAAACACTGAGAAAGTATAAAGGCGGAGACCTGGACTGGAAGTCCGGCAGGGTCATGGGGTTCGTGTATTACCCCGGACAGAAGGCCCATGACGTCATCGATGAGGCCTACACCATGTATTTGACTGAGAACGCGCTGGACCCCACAACTTTCCCGAGCCTTTTGCGCCTGGAGAACGAAATCGTAGGGATGACGGCCGACCTCCTGCGGGGAGATCAAGAAGTCGTCGGGAACTTCACCTCCGGCGGGACGGAAAGCCTCATACTCGCCGTCAAGACCGCCAGAGACTATGCCCGGGCGACAAAGCCGCATATCAAAGAACCGGAAATGGTTTTGCCC
>CAZEGG010000207.1:4709-6614 GCA_964511755.1 uncultured Desulfobacteraceae bacterium
CCGACTTCGATTTCACCGTGCCCGGCGTAACCTCCATCTCAGCGGACCTCCATAAATACGGATACGCTGCCAAAGGCGCATCGGTCATCCTTCATAAGAATAAGAAACTCCGGAAGCACCAGATGTTCGCCTGTTCGCGGTGGACCGGCTACACGGTTATCAATTCCGCGGTGACCAGCAGCAAGACCGGAGGGCCCATGGCGGCGGCCTGGGCGGTCATGAACTACCTGGGCGATGAGGGATACCGCGAAATTGTCCGCGAGGTAATGGATGCAAGCAGATTGCTCATCGACGGAATCAACCGGATCGACGGTGTCCACGTTCTGGGAAAGCCCGATATGTGCATGTTCGCAGTTGCCTCGACCTCCAAGAACGTCAATGTCTACCGCCTGGCCGACGAACTGAAGAAGAAAAACTGGTACGTCCAACCGCAGTTCAGACGTGCCAATTCGCCCTCTAATCTCCATATTTCCATGAATCATTCGACCGTTCATCAGGCTGAGGCATTTCTCAAGGATTTCAAGGAAACCGTGGAGGAACTCAGAGAACAGGAAATCAGCAGTGATGCAGGAGACCTCCTCGCCGGGATTGAGCAACTCTCCGGTTCCTTCGACGAGGAGACGTTCTATAGGCTCGCAGGCATGGCAGGCCTGACCGGAACCGATCTCCCGGACAGGATGGAGACGATAAACCAGATACTGGAAGTCCTTCCGTATGATATGTCGGAGTGGTTATTGATAGAATTCCTGAACAACCTCATGGTGCAGGAGAACGGATAAGAGTATCATTGATACCGGCGGTAGACCTCGCACCCGGGCTTGTATCCCAGGTCACATGCCGTTTTGACGTCCCTGACGGCGGCCGCGAGGTTGCCTTTCTTGTAATAACACAGGCCGCGCTCGTAAAAGGTCCAGCCGTCCTTCGGGTCTAAATCAATACTCCGATCCAGTGCCTGAATGGCTTCGTCATACCTGCCCGCCTCGCAGTATGCCCACCCAAGCGTTCGATGCGCCTGTCTGTAGGACGGATTCAGCTCCAGGACCCTGCTCATGTCTTGAATGGCCTTTTCGTACTCCTTTCTCAGGACAAACAACTGGCCGCGCCAGTAATAGGCCTCGTATTTGTCCGGATCGGAACGGATGGCCAGGTTGTATTGTTTGAGGGCCTCATCATATTTTTTGTCCCGGAAATATCGATGCCCTTGGGCCAGATGTCTCTGGAACGGTGTCATTTTCTCGAATTGTTTTTCCCGATGTTTGTTCGATAGGAAAGCACTTCCTTTTTCGAAAAAGGTGTTCAGGCGGGAACTCGACCAGAATTGTTTGAAGGTAGCCCCCCTCTCACAGCTCCTCACTCCGAGGACGGAGACAACAACAAGGGCCGCCAGAGCGAGCACAAAAATAGAGATGGCCTTGTAATCCTTTTCCCCTTGCTCCGTTGCGGAACCGGAGTAAACCGGAGAAGGTCGGGACGGAGGCGCGGCGGAATCGTCCCGCGAGTCCGTTTCATCTATGACGTGGGAATCCGCGGGTGTGGACGATCCTTGAGGCTCTGCTGCGGTGTCCGGGGGCGATTCATCCTGATGCGAGGTGGAAAGAACGCTTCCTCTTTCCTCCACAAGAATCGTCCCGGTTTCTTTGCTGATGTTCAGAATGCTCCGGCACTGACTACAACGCGCTTTCACCACCCCTGCCGCCAATTTCTCCTCAGGGATCCGATAAGTTTTTCCGCAGACCGGACAGACGACTTTCATCTTCCACCTCCTGCCATCCTGTTTCAGAACAGCTCAATCCGAGCGCCAGGCAAAACCTGGCGGCATTGAGTTGACACCGGCATACTTCTGCATTATCATATTTTTATTGGTTTTAAAAGTTGCCATCACGGTCCGATGAGGCTGAGTCCAGT
>CAZEGG010000208.1:0-6608 GCA_964511755.1 uncultured Desulfobacteraceae bacterium
GGCACGTTGGGCCGGACCGCCATCCAGTTCTCCGAAATCCGGGTAAAGCGCGTGGAAAAGGTCCGTGATCATTCAGCGGAGGCGGACTCCAGCCGCAAAACCCGCACAAACGTGTACCCGATCTTCAGAGGCCTGTTCTTCGTGGCCGACTTCAACAAATCGTTCAGCGGCACCACCATCGTACTGCCGGACAAGGCTGAAAAGCTGCTGGGCGGCATGGGTCAGGCCCTTCAAAAGCTGAACGTCCGGAACGGCGAGCTGATCAAGCTCGAGGATCCGGAGTTTGAACGGCTGTTTGTGGTGTACGGGCAGGACCAGGTTGAAGCCCGGTATATCCTTTCCACCAGTCTGATGGAACGCATCACGGCCTTTCAAAAAAACGCCCGAAAAGAGATCCGGCTCTCCTTTTCCGGGAGCAAGCTTTACGTGGCCATCGCTTTCGACCACGAACTGTTCGAGCCGGCCTTGATGGACAGCCTGCTCGATTTTTCAGGGATAAAAGAATACTACGACGATATGAAACTGATGACGGACATCGTCCAAGAGTTGGATTTGAATACACGAATCTGGAGCAAACAATAGGAGGACACCATGGACCGCATGTCTAAAGAAGAAGCGGCGGAAGCATTCGGCGAGTTTGCGCAAAAGGCGGTGGGTGCGGTGGAACCGAAAATCTCGGCGGCCAAGCGCTGGTTCAAGCGCATCCTTGGCGCCTTTCTTATATTATTGAGCATTCCTTTCTTTCTGAGCAGCGCCAAGGTGTTCGGGCTGGTGATCCTGACTTTCGGCTTGTACCTTGCCGCCGCCGGCTTCCTGAACTACAGGATGGGAAAGATCGCCGGCAGCCTGCTGTTCGTCGTGGTCGGCATCGCCTTCGCTTTTTTCGGATATAACTCCTATCAAAAGGGCATGGCCAGCAAGAACTGGCCGGTGGCCAACGGCTCGGTGATCCAGTCGAAAATCGAAAAACGCACCGAGACAACCGGCTCGGGCAACCGCAGGAGAAAGGTCGTCAGATCGCACCCGGTAGTCAAATATACATATTCCGTGGGGAACAGGGACTATCAATCCAGCCGAATCACGTTCGGCCAATCCAAAGACGCCTATAAAACGGTCGCCCGCTACCCCAAAGGCAAAAGCGTACAAGTATATTATGATCCTGAAAACCCCGCTCAGGCGGTACTGGAACCGGGCGGTGACAAGACCATGAGCATTGTCTTTATCGGGCTGGGGGCGGTCTTGCTGGCGATGGGCCTGGTTACGGCATCCAAATTCTGGAAGATGTCCAAAGCGCTGTCCCAGGTGTGACGGCCGGTCGAAGGCATTCAGATCCTGAGCACCTCTAGCCCGCATTTCTCACGGACTTTCGTAACGAGGCGGTGGAGAGCCCGTGGACAGCAAGTTGAGCTTGTGAAATCCCGCCATCGGGAGCGCGCGAAGAAAAATGGATGAAGGCGTACTTACCAGTACGTCGAGGTCATTTTTTGAGCGCAACGCAGGAGGCATGGGGCTGTCCGCCGCCGGAGTAGATTGGCCGTGAGAAATGCGGGCTAACCTTTGGCGCTTATCACCCGGGTGCTTCCGGGATAAGCGGCTTTTTGCTCGGATACGGGGATCGGCCTCAGGTATGCGCCCCAATAGCTCATGCCCACAAAGAATGCGCCCCCGATGATATTTCCGATGGTGACCGGCAGGAGGTTTTTCCAGAGAAAACCGATCCAGGTCAGCCCGCCGAGGTCGATGCCGGCAGGTGCAACAGCGGCCCAGTTTTTCAGCATAATCCCGGCCGGAATAAAATACATGTTGGCCACGCAGTGCTCAAAGCCGATGGCCACGAACCCCATGATAGGGAAGAAGATGGCAAAGATCTTGCCCACCGTCTGGCGGGCGGCCAGCGCCATCCAGACGGCCAGGCAGACCAGCCAGTTGCAGCCGATGCCGCGAAAGAGCGCTTCACTGAAGCTTAATCCGACTTTCGCGTAAGCGACCCCGACGGACGCCTTTCCCAGGGCGCCGCCTCCGACCTTCCAGAGCCCCGAAAAATAGAAGAGCAGAGCCAGCAGGATGGACCCGAGGAAATTGGCCAGGTAA
The DNA here is from genome assembly GCA_964511755.1 of uncultured Desulfobacteraceae bacterium. Classification (GTDB taxonomy): domain Bacteria; phylum Desulfobacterota; class DSM-4660; order Desulfatiglandales; family Desulfatiglandaceae; genus B46-G9. The sequence goes on from CAZEGG010000208.1 coordinate 2,092, forward strand.
ACGAGTCCCCACCGCTTGAACATGACTTTAAGGGTGATCTCCTTTGACATCACGCTCGAGACCATCAGGTTGTTGCCCGTAAACAGCTCGGCCCCTGCAATAACGACAAGCATCAGGCCGAGACTGAAGGCCGAGCCCGCCACAAACTTCTGGATTCCAATGCCCGCCTTTGCAGCCAGATCAAAGGTCACGCTCGACGAAAGCAGTCCTCCGAAGCCAATGTAGGCGCCCGCCAGAATTCCCAGTACAAAGACGCTGAACCAGGGTGAGGTCGCCTTGCCGACGCCGACGCTGGAGGCGACGGTTTCGGCGATGGTCTTGGGTGCCTTGTCTTCCAGGCTCGGTACCGGAAACTGAAGCGACTTCATGATGGCTTCGACCCGCCCGAGACTCTTCTTCTCCTCATTGATTTTACGCCGCACCGCCCTTTTGACGACCTCCTGGACCTCCTCCGGCGTGAAGGGCTTGGGCAGATAGTCCATGGCCCCTCTCTTCATGGCCTCGGTCGCACGTCCCACCGAGGGGTACCCACTGATCATTACGACAGCCGAATCAGGCGAAAGGCGATCGAGTTCTTCAACCACATCCATTCCGTCGAAGCCGGGCATCTGCCAGTCGCAGAGGATGACGTCAAACTTCGAATCAGCGGCAAGCTTGAGTCCCTCCTTCGGGCTGGGCGTGATGACCACATCAAAGCCTTCGGCAGTAAATATTTTCCGGCAGGAATCGAGAACGAGCATTTCATCGTCGATGATGAGCATCCTTTCAGCCATGACTGCATCTCCTCAATGATTTATCGCGATCTCATTCAAGCATGGAAATCAGACCCGGAAGACCCGGCTTTTGGCTGCCCCCTGGAAGGGACTTGTCTGTTTCCGTATCTCCAGAGTGACTAGAGTGACCTAGAATGCCTAGAGTGACTGGAGTTGAGGAACTTTTCCTTTCTATTGAATAGAAGAGCGAAGCCTTCCGTTAACTCCAGCTCACTTTAGTCACTCCGAACTCCAGACCACTTCATCACTTTGGTTTCCAGTGCGGCATAGCCTTTGATCTCCTGCCTTGCCCTCCGGATCAAGTAAATAGGGCTACCAGATTTCCGCACTCAGACGTTGATCCAGCCATTTTCGCTGCTTCGGGCTGAGCGGACCGATCTGCTTTTCGATCCACTGGATGTCGCCGGTCAGAATGGCCAGCTTCTCGGGACCGGTCAGATTGAACTCCTCCAGGGCATCGACACCGTAGTGCAGCAGGTTGTACACAAGTTCATAATCCTCAGCCGCCTGTTCCAGGACGCTTAAGACCTCTTCCTTGTGTATGAGCCGCTGGTCTTCGTGCCCCCGGGTGACCGCTATGTGCAGGGCGGAGTTCACCGTTCTGATCAGTGCATCAGGAGAAAAGGGTTTTTCCAGATACTCGGCGGCGCCCAGTTTCATGGCCTGAACGGCCGACTTAACCGAGCCGTAGCCGGTAATCATAACAACCGGCAGAGCAGGCTTGGCGCGTTTGGCATCCCTGAGAACCCGCATTCCTCCGATGTCCGGCATGCGAAGATCGGTCAGCACGATGTCGTAATCTTTTTGAATTGCCTGCTCCAGACCCTGACGGCCGCTCAACGTCACTTCCACCTCGAAGTTTTCGTCTTTCAGGATCTTGCTGACGCTGTCCAGCACAATCTGCTCGTCGTCAATCACCAATGCTTTTCTTGTCTCCATGCGTCCCCTCCTCGCGTGACCGCCGAAAGATCACCAATTTTCTAAAAGAATCCTTCCAAGGACATCTGGGCATAGGTTGCCTTCAGCTCGAACCATTCCTTTTGCTCCGGAGTCAACGGGCCGAGGTGGCTCTCGATCCATGAGATATCCCCGGTCAGCAGCGCCAGTTTTTCCGGTCCGGTTAACTGAAAGTCCTCCAGCGCATCAGCGCCGTTCTTGAGAAGGTTGTGGAAAAAGTCCTTGTCGCAAGCTGCCAGCTCAAGAACCTTCCGGATCTCCTCCTTGTGCACCACCGCCTGCTCCTCGGGTTCCGTTGTCGCAGCCACATGCAGGGCTGAGTCTACTGCGCCCAGCAATTCCTCGGGAGTGAACGGCTTTTCCAGGTAATCTGCCGCCCCGAGTTTCATGGCCTGAACCGCGGATTTAACGCTGGCAAACCCCGTGATGATGACCACGGGCAGGGACGGGCGGGAACGTTTCACCTCTCTCAGGACGATCATTCCCCCGATGTCCGGCATACGCACATCGGTCAGCACAATGTCGTAGTTATTCTTCAGGGCCCAATCGATGCCCTCACGACCACTCAAGGTGGAATCAACACGAAAATTTTCGTCCTTGAGGATTTTGCCGACACTGTCCAGCACTATCTGTTCATCGTCAATGACCAATGCCTTTCGCATCTCCATGATCCTCCCTCTTTCCAATGACGGACTTGACCGTCTCGAGCAGTTCGTCGGGCGTAAAGGGTTTGGCGACAAAGGTTGCCGCCCCCAGGGCTTCGGCTGTTTTTATCGTTTCTGCAGTCGGGTACCCGCTCATGACAATAACCGGAATCGCCGGCCACTTTTCCTTTACCTTCCTCATAAGGTACATTCCGTCGTGAATGGGCATCTTGACATCGATCAGGAGAACAAACAGCGCATGGCTCGACTGGTCTTCAATGATCTGCAGCGCCTGATCCACCGACAGAGCCAACATCACCTCGAAGCCTTCCGATTCGAGCACCAGCCGGCAGCTGTCCAAAACAATCCCTTCATCATCGACGACGAGAATTTTCATGTCCTACGCAGCCTCCCGTTCGACCGGCAGCCACACAAAAAATCTGGACCCTTTTCCGACCTCACTCTGTACCCGTATGGTGCCCCCGTGCCTTTGGACGATCCCCTGGGACACGGAAAGGCCGAGGCCGGTTCCCTGGCCGATGGCCTTTGTCGTGAAAAAGGGATCAAACAGCCTGTTAAGGTTTTCGGGAGGAATTCCACCGCCGGTGTCCGCGACGGTGATTTCCACACCTCTCCGGCCGGAGTCGTTGCCGGATAACGCAGCGGCGGTGAATATTCTGATATTGCCTCCCGGTTCGGTGGCGTCCATGGCGTTGATGATGATATTGATCAGAACGCTCTGCATCTGGCTCCGGTCCAGGGTGACCGGCGGCAGGTTTTCTCCTGCATTGAATTTTATGTTGACACCCTTCACCAGGGCCTGGTTTTCCACCAGTGCGATGGCCGAGCGGACGAGCCGGTTGATCTCGGTAGATTCGGGGTCCAGTTTGGTCTGACGGGAAAAATCCAGCAGTCCTTTGACTATTTTTCTGACACGATCGGTCGCCGATGCGATGGTCTCCAGGTCGGAACGCACTTCCGGGTTGAGTTCTTTTCGGCGCAGCAGCATGTGCGTATAGGTCAGCACTCCCGTCAGAGGATTGTTGATCTCGTGGGCGACACCCGCCGCCAGCCTTCCAACGCTCGCCTGCTTTTCCGACTGGATGATCTTATCTTCGCTGGCCGCCCGCCGGCGCCCCATGGCCTCCACCATTTCTTTGAATTTATTCTGCAGCACCCCGATCTCGTCCTTTGAAACCGGTCCGATGTCAGGGGCGAGACTGCCCTCAGAAACCTGTTTGCTCGCCTTTATGAGGCGGCGCACCGGTTTCATAATCCTGTCGCCCAGGACATAGCCCAGACCCGCGGCCAGAGCCATGCCGGCCAACGTGATCAGGACAAACACGCCAAGCGCCTTCTGCTTGATATCAAGATATTTTTGCTCCAAGACCCCCACATAGAGCATGCCTATGCGTCGGCCTGAAATGTCCTCAATCGGTTCATAGGCGGTGATGTACCAATCACTGACGACAAACGCCGGGCCTGTCCAGCGCATACCTTTCTGGAGCACATCTTCTTTGACTTGGGGCGAGACATGAGTGCCGATGGCCCGCTTGCCGTCCGAGGTCAGGACATTGGTCGAGATACGAAGATCGCCTAAGAAGATGGTGGCGGTACCGATGTTGCGACCTTTGTACGTCTCTCCCTGAAAGACCGTATCGCGGACCGTGTCGACGAGGTTTTCACTGCCGTTCAGGAGGATTCCGCCGTAGAGGACACCGAGCAGCTTGCTTCCGTCAAAGACCGGGATCCCGGCGACAATTGCCATGCCGGGGGTCGCTTCTTTTGCCGGCTGAGGATTTTGGGCAGAGGCGGAGGGCAGCGGTATCCTCGTTCGCTCCGCAAGCTCAGGGTTCTCTGCGGAAAGAAACTGTCTGCTCAATACAAGGGTGCCGGAAAGGGGCGCCCTGCGTTCAAGCACGAGTTTTGCGAGCGGGTTGTCGGCCGGGGAGTTTTCACGAGGCTGCGGGTTGTGGCCTATACGGCACAAGGTCTGCCCGTCCGGCGTAACGATTCCGGCAAAGTCCAGCTCCGCATATCTCGCCATTCTGTCCAGCCGATCCACCAGGGCGGAAGTGTCCCGGGCTTCCAGGGAGGAAACAAACCCGAATCCCAGCGCCGTGATGTTCAGAGAAATTCTGAC
>CAZEGG010000209.1:0-6568 GCA_964511755.1 uncultured Desulfobacteraceae bacterium
GCGCGATGGCGCGTTTGAGATCCTGGTCCGGAATGCGAGTGATAGTGAAGTGATAGGACCTTGCTTTTTCAAAAAAGAAGTCTAGAAAAAGTACCCTTATGAGTCAAGAAAAAACAGTGGCACGATAGATGGTGATCTCATCCTGGACACCCGGGTCCTTCATGTGTCATTATTGGCGACGCTGTCTTTTTCCTTTCCGCCGTCTCAGCAGAAAGAGAAAAAATCAATTTCTTTGGGAACCTTGCGTTTTCGCGGTGACGAGAAATCTTTTACAGTTTGTGGGAGGAACACATGGCAAATACTGTTGAACCGATCACCACACCCCCTTCAAGAGACGAACTCGACCTGAGAATGAACAAAGTCAGGGCGCTGATGGCCGGAGAGGGGCTGGATGTCTATGTAGCGGCTCACCCCGACAATGTCTATTACCTCACCAATTTTGCCTACGTACCTTTTGAAAGGCCGTTCTTTCTGGTGGTACCGGCTGAGGGGAAACCCGCTCTGATCGTTCCCCTGCTGGAGGTCAGCCACGCCGAGCAGCGGATTCTGGTCGACGTCGATTACCACACCTACTACGAATATCCGGCTCCTCCGGGAAAAACCTTTGTCGATGCATTGAATCAAGTGGTAGGCGGCGACCGCAAGGTCGGGATCGAGTCATCGCTGAGCTTGGCGTTGAAGGAAGTTATGCCCGGCAAGACCGTTATCGCCGACCTGGTCGATGAAGCCAGGCTGGTCAAAACCGACTATGAAATCGGGCGAATCGCCTATGCCTCCGCTGTCGTCGATGCCGGGATGAAAAAAGCACTGGATCTCTCGAAGCCCGGTGCCCGGGTCGCCACCATGTACAGCGAGGGTTCCAAGGAAATGATGGTCAAGGTCGTTATGGAAATCCCGGATGTCAATTTGTTGATGACAAAATTCATCGCCGCCGTCTGGCCCAAGGCCCTCTCCGCACAACCCCATTCGGTTCCCGGGTTGTTCGACGCACTGGAAACGGGAGGGCCGAACGTGGCTATCATCACTGCACAGGCCAACGGTTATTCGGCGGAAGTGGAAAGAACATTCTTTATCGGAGACGTGCCCGGCCAGGCCAAAAAGCTGTTCGATCTCTTTATGGAAGCCCGGCAAAAAGCGTACGAACTGGTCAAACCCGGTATCAGGGCTGAAGAGGTCGACCGGCAGGCTCTCAGGAAAATCCAGGACGCCGGTTATGGGGACAACATCCTTCATCGCACCGGCCACGGATTCGGTATTACCGGACATGAGCCGCCGTGGGTGGCGCTTGGCAGCGATCATGTCCTGGAAAAGAACATGGTTATCAGTATCGAGCCGGGCATCTATGTCAAAGGGCTCGGTGGATTTCGTCATTCCGATACCGTCCTGGTGACCCAAGACGGATGTATTTCTTTGACGCGGTTTCCCGACTCGATCGAGGACCTGGTGTTGCCGGTGGAATAATTGCGGCACTGACCCGCGAGCACAGCAGAGGGGAGCAGGCGCGCCTGCGGGGAGTGCGAAAAAAGCCTGCTCCGTAGAGGAAAGATAACCTTGCATGTGGGAAGGGAGCAGATTTTCAAAACATCCGAGGGCGGCTTCAGCTATATTGACTGGGGCGGTACCGGGCCTGCAGCGCATTTAGCCCACGCAACGGGATTCTGCGCGGCAGTCTACACGCCTCTTGCGGAAAGGCTGAACGCACGAATAAGGATAGTGGGCATGGACGATAGGGGACACGGCAGAACCGAGGTCCCGGCGGATCCCCGCAATCTGAGAAACTGGGACGTGTTCGCAGCGGACCAGGAGAAATTTTTCGAGCATCTGGACGGGCCTGTTATTGCCATGGGGCACTCAAGGGGAGGAGTGGCGAGCCTCCTTCTTGCAGTCAAGCGGCCCGACCTCATCCGTGCCCTGATCCTGCTGGACCCTACCATTCTGCCCCTATCCTGGATGTGGTGGTGGTACCTGGCGAAAAAAACCGGGTTCGCCGGGTTTGTTCCCATCGCCCACCGCGCCGCACGCAGGCAGAGGGAGTGGCCGGACCGCGAGACCATCCTCCAGGTCTACAAATCAAAGCACCCATTCAGGGCCTGGAAAGAAGGCTTTCTCGAGGGCTACATAAAAGGCGGAACCAGAGACACGGGACACGGGACCATCCAGCTCTGCTGCGACCCGGCCTGGGAGTCCCGCTGCTTTGCCGTGTGCCCGCACATTATCTGGCGGTATGTGCCCCGGATAGAAGTCCCCACCCTTCTCCTCTACGGGGCCGAATCGGACACCTTTCGGAAGCCTGCCGTGAGGCGCTTCAGATCCCTGCTGCCCGCCGCGACCGTCAAAGGCTTCGAGGGCACCGGGCACTTCGTTCCCATGGAGAGGCCGGACGAATGCGCGGGTGAGATCCTTTCCTTTCTGGAGGCGCACAGCATACTCTGATCCCGCCGCTCCGGATCCCCATCCGCGAAGCCGGCTTTCCCCTTTCCGCCTTCTCAGCGAAGACGGGAAAAATGGACTATTCCGCAACATCTCGAGGAGGACCGATCGAAGGCAGCACAGCGTAGAGCAGGGCGAGAATGGACTTGCTTTTGACCTTCCATCCAAATTAGGCTACTGAATATTGACCTGGGAATAATCACTGCGATACAGGAGACTGCCGATGCCGGAACATATTGTTCCAATGGAAAGGATCACGAGTAAGATTTGCATCGTACGAGATACAAGGGTTATGCTCGACAGGGACCTTGCCGAGCTCTATGGGGTTGAGACAAGGACGTTGAAGCAGGCAGTCAGAAGAAATCTTAAACGGTTCCCGGCTGATTTCATGTTTGAGCTGTCATATCAGGAAGTTAGAAACTTGACATCACAATCTGTGACCTCAAGTTGGGGTGGCGTCAGGCGTGCACCCATGGCATTTACTCAGTTGCGCCAAATGCTCGCCACGCATGAAGAACTGAAAAGAAAAATCGAAGCTGTGGAAAGGAAATACGATGAGCAATTCAGCGTCGTGTTCGAGGCCATAAAGCAGCTCATAGATACTGAAGACAAGCCCAAGAGAAAGATAGGATTTCAAGTCAGGGAATCGGGAACGGCCTATTCCAGAAAATCAAAAAAGAAAAAGAGCTGATCAAATGACCTCGAAAAACTTTCAGACATGGCCGCACCTTGCCAGGCGGAAGGCGGCCGATCAGGGAGGGATATAAATGTCATATTTTCTCAGCCCGAAGGTGCTCTTCGGCAAAGGTGCACTGGAAAAGTTGGGACCCGAGGTTGAAGGCAGGGGCGACAAGGCGGTGCTGATTACGGATAAGACGATGGCAGGGTCCTGCGGAACGATTGTGCAAACCTTCAAAGATGCCGGATATGAAGTAAAGATCTGGGATGGAGCAGATCAGGAACCGTCTGTTGATGTAGCGCTTGCCGCGAGTAAAGTTCTGCTCGATTTTAAGCCGCAATGGATTATCGGTTTTGGCGGGGGATCTGCCATAGACACGGCAAAGGCGGCATGGGTCCTGTATGAAAGGCCGGACATGGCCGGCAAACCTGTTCTCCCGAAGGTCAAATTAGACCTGCGGCAAAAGGCAAGGTTCTTATCAGTGCCCACCACAAGCGGCACGGGTGCGGACGTCACCTGGGTGGCGGTGCTCACAGACAAGGCAAAGCACCAGAAGAAGATATTCGCCCACAATGACATCGTCCCGGATATCTCGGTCCTGATCCCGGAGCTTACAGCCGGGATGCCGGGCGGGTTGACCGCAAGCACCGGGATTGACGTCATAGGCCATTCCGTAGACGGCTATACATCCAGGCAGCAGACGGACTTCAGCGACGGCCTCTGCCTCCAGGCCATGAAAATGGCCTTTGAGTGGCTTCCCAGGGCGTACCGGGACGGAAGCGATGTCCTGGCCAGGGAGAAAATGCAGAATGCAGCCACCATAGCCGGACTGGGATTCGGCAACAGCAACACGGGGCTTTCTCACGCCCTGGCCCATTCGGCGGGCGCCGTATTTCATATCCCCCACGGACGGGCGGTGGGAATAGCCCTGCCGTATTCTCTGGCGTATATTTCTTCAAACCCTGCTCTTCCCGGTGCTCCCGATCCGGTCGAGAGACTCGATACCGCTGCCGGGTTTGTCGGAATCAATGCCGATTCTGCTGAGGAGAGGATACAAAAATTTATCCTGAAAATAAGGGACCTCGAAAGAGAAATCGGAGAACCCCTGAGCCTGAAGGAAGTCGGCATCACGGAGAATCAGATGAAGGAGGAGATAGACACCCTGGTGAGTGTGGCCGGCCAGGACCCGAACATGTATACCACGCCGTGCAGGTGCAAGGAGGAAAATCTCAGAAAACTTTTTCAGGATATGTGGGCGGGAAGATTCGCCGTTTGAAATTTCATCAGGTATGACCCCTTTCCCATTTGCAAATTCAGGGAAAAAGGCATAGCATCTTACCAGTAAGAAAATAATCAAGGGGAGAAAAGTCATGGCCGGTGTCGCTACAACAAAATTGTCTTCCAAAGGACAAGTGGTAATACCCGAAAATATACGAAAGAAACTACAGTTAAAAGCGGGCGCCCAATTTGTCGTCGTTGGCGACAAGGATGTTGTGATATTAAAGAATATCACAGCACCATCGTTGGACGAATTTAATGGGCTTATCGCAAAAGCAAGGAAGTCAGCAAAAAATGCCGGGCTCAAGAAAACTGACATTAAGGATGCCGTAGCAAGAGCCCGGAGAAGCAAATGAAAATTGTGCTGGATACAAATGTGTTGATATCCGGTATTTTCTTCTCAGGGCCACCACATCGAATCCTTAAAGCATGGCACAAGGTAAAATCAAAATTACCTTGTCACAAGAAATCCTGGCAGAATACCAGCGGGTTTCAGAAGAACTCTCAAAGCAGTTTCCGAGAATAGATATTCAGCAAATCCTTGATTTACTCACAATACACTCAGAAATAGTCGACACCCAGGGGTTCAGACAAAATATCGAATAGTTGTCTAAAAACATCGTAATTCCTTGAAGATAACAATTTACTCAAGAAACCGACAAAGGCCAGCAGAATATTCCTCCCTTGTCGTTCCGGAAAGCCCGCAGGGCTTATCCGGAATCCAATTGCTGATCAACTTTTGGCACTAAATATTCAACATTGGTTCTGATTATGAGAGAAGCAGACAGCGTAAAACCTTTGAGCGTCGAACAGTGGGATGACTCGCTGAAACCGGTTGTCGATGATATGAAGGGACGCCCTATTAATGTTCACCGCCTGATGGCCAATCACCCTGATCTGCTAAAGGCCTGGTGGAGTTTTCGCAATCACTCCGTTGCCGGCGGGGCATTGGGAAGGCGTTGCGGCGAGCTGGTTATTCTGCGGGTCGCTGTTCACATGAAAGCGTGGTACGAGTGGGGTTCGCATGTGGAGCGGGGATTGGCCTGCGGGTTGAGTCCGGAAGAAATCGAGCGGGTGAAAGAAGGGGGCGATGCGGCTGGTTGGAAAACAGAGGACGCTTTACTGCTCAGGGCTGTCGATGAATTAATAACAGGCCATGGCCTGAGCAAGAGTCTTCAGGCCGAACTGGCTGAGTTCTTCTCTGCGAAACAAATCATGGATCTCATCGCCATCCACGGCATGTATGTCATTCTCGGCTGCATGATCAACAGCTGGGGGCTGGAATTGGACGAGCACATAGCAGCCAGACTGCCCGCTTCCGTGACTCAGGAACAGTTTGAACAGCAGTTTCCGCGCGAGGAGAAGTGACGTGAGAGAGATCAGGAATGTCGCCGTCATTGGCGGCGGCCTTATCGGTATGAGTTGGGCCGGCCTGTTTCTGGCTCGGGGTATGAACGTGACGGTTGTTGATCCCAGGCAGGAGGCCGAAAAGCAACTGGGTGAGTTTGTCAAAAATGCCTGGCCGCTGTTGTCGGATCTCGGTTTGACACTGTCGGAACAGGTTCAAGAGGCAGATTTTCTGACTGATACAGCCCTGCTTCGCGATATTGATTTTGTTCAGGAATGCGGCCCGGAGCGCATTGAAGTTAAATGTGAAATAGTTGCATCGCTGGAATCTGTGCTTGCTGCTGATGTGGTGATATCTTCCAGCACCTCGTCATTAAAAGCGTCAGACATTCAATGTGACGCTCGACACCCTGAGCGTATCCTGGTCGGCCACCCCATGAACCCGCCGCATCTGGTGCCGATGGTGGAACTGGTGGCGGGAAAACAGACTTCCGAACAAACGATGAGAACAGCGGATGCGTTTTATCGGGCCATGGAGCGGGTGACCATTCGAGTCAAAAAAGAAGTGGTGGGCCACCTCGCTAATCGCCTGACGTCTGCCCTGTATCGCGAAGCGGTTTATCTTGCTGCCGAAGGTATTGCGGATGTTGAAGACATCGACCGTGCCATCAGCTACGGTCCGGGTATGCGCTGGGCCCTGATGGGTCCGCATCTCACCTACCACCTTGGCGGCGGTGCAGGCGGCTACAGACATTATCTGGATCATCTCGGCCCCACTCAGGAAGCACGCTGGAAAGAACACGGCACAGTCGAACTGACTGAAGCGCTCAAAGA
>CAZEGG010000210.1:0-6497 GCA_964511755.1 uncultured Desulfobacteraceae bacterium
GCATGATGGGACCCGGATACGGGTATGGCTACGGCATGGGACCCGGCATGATGGGCCCCGGACACGGCTATGGCTACGGCATGGGACCGGGCATGATGGGCCCCGGATACGGCTATGGCTACGGCATGGGGCCCGGCATGATGGGCCGGGGTTATGGTATGGGACCAGGAATGATGGGTCCGGGATACGGCTATGGCTACGGCGGCGGCATGGGCCCCCAGTACGGGCAGCCTTACGGCAGGCAATATCGGCAGCAGAAGCCCGTTGATGAGAAGGAGGCAAAAGCGCTCCTGGAAAATTACCTGGCCTCTGCACGGAATCCCAACCTGAAACTGGGAAAGATAGAGGATAAGGGGGATGCCTTTGTGGGAGAAATTGTGACTGCAAAGGGAGGAGCCCTGGTGGACAAAATTGCGATTGACAAAAACACGGGCTGGATGCATCCCGTCCGATGAAGGTGACGGCGCCTCATGGGCTGCGGCCCATGGGGCACCCCCAATGCTCGCCGACGCTTCGGCATTTCTCGTCGGAGAAGAAAGGAGATCCACTATGAAAAGGTTTGTCGTTATTCTCGGATTGGTCATCGGTTTGGGGCTTTTTATAGCCGTTCCTCAAGGAGACGCCCATATGCGGCAGGGATACGGCTATGGTATGGGGCCCGGTATGACGGGATGGGGCCATGGATACGGCATGGGACCCTGGATGATGAGAGGCTACGGCCATTGCTACGGTATGAGACCAGGCATGATGGGCTACGGTATGATGGGGCCCGGTATGATGGGATGGGGCCGCGGTTACGATATGGGGCCGTGGATGATGAGAGGTTACGGCATGAGCCCCGGTGGTATGATGGGCTATGGTATGATGGGGCCCGGTATGATGGGATGGGGCCGCAGTTACGGCATGGGACCCTGGATGATGAGAGGCTACGGCCATTGCTACGGTATGAGACCAGGCATGATGGGCTACGGTATGATGGGGCCCGGTATGATGGGATGGGGCCGCGGTTACGATATGGGGCCGTGGATGATGAGAGGCTACGGCATGAGCCCCGGTGGTATGATGGCTCCCGGCTATGGATATTGTTACGGATCCCGGTCCGGTTCGAAACTCGAGCAACACCAAAAACCCATGCATGAGAAGAAGGCTCAGTAGTGTCCGTCTCCAAAAAGATTTTGGGTATGACGGAGAAAAAAGGCCGTTTTTGGCTGAGAACGAAGAAGAGGCTGTGGAATGATCTTTATGCCCATAATTATGGTTTCTCCATTCCTGGCCCTTGCGCTCTTTTATTTTCTGCCGCTCGGGAGTGCGATCCCCATTTACATCGTGATCCTGATGCTTACGGGCGACAACCGATCGACAGCCCAGTCGGTGGCCGGGAAACTCGGGCTGGATGAAGTGGTGGCGGAGGTGCTTCCGGATGAAAAGGCTGCAGCAGTGAAAAAGCTTCAGGAGAGTGGGCGGATGGTTGCGATGGCCGGCGACGGGATAAACGACGCTCCCGCCCTTGCCCAGGCACATGTCGGCCTCGCCATGGGAACCGGCACCGACGTGGCCATGGAAAGCGCGGGGGTCACCCTGGTAAAGGGAGACCTGACGGCTATTGTTCGCGCAAGGAAGCTCAGCAGGGCTACGATGAGGAACATAGCGGAAAACCTGTTCTTCGCATTCGTGTATAATTCGCTCGGCATTCCGGTTGCTGCCGGAATACTCTACCCATGGTTCGGCATCCTCCTGAGTCCGGTCATCGCTGCCGCTGCCATGAGCTGCAGTTCTGTCTCCGTGGTAACCAATGCACTGAGGCTCCGTACAGTGAAAATTGGATAACTCGGCAACCTTCAAAAACCGTTTTCTTTTTCCTTACATTCGGATAGACTCTGAATATAAGAGAGCGTGGATACCAAGAGAAAGGCAACATTAGCCGCGATCGGCGCTCCCTGGAAAAAACCGGGATTCGGACGGCAAGATGGGGGTCTCCGACAGGCGATGAGCAGGAAGAAAAAGATAGTCACGGTTGTTGTCCTCATCGTGGGGATCTCCGCGCTTCACTACATCACGAACATCGCTCTTGACTATCGGCATGTCGTCCTGCGTGACATCTATTTTCTCCCCATATTCCTCGCAGCATTCTGGTTCGGACTGAAGGGCGGTATACTCGCCTCACTGAGTGCAACGGCGTTCTACCTTCCCTTCACGTTCATTTACTGGTCTCATTTTGCCTCCGACGATATGAACAGGATCATGCAGATGATCCTCTTCAACGTGGTCGCCGTGGTGATCGGGTTGCTGGTGGATCGGCAGAGGGCGGAAAACAAGCGCCTGCGCGAGACAGAAAGCCTGGCCGCCATGGGCCAGGCCTGTTCGGCCATGGCCCATGATATCAGGGCCCCCCTCATGGCCATCGGCGGCTTTTCTCGATTGGTCAGGAAAAGACTCGGTGAAGAAAATCCCGATCGGGAGAAGCTGGAGATCGTGATACGGGAGACGGAGCGCCTTGAAGACATGCTGAAGGAAGCGCTGGACTTCTCCCGCCCTCTGGAACTGAACCGCAAGAAGCAAGACATGAATCCCGTTGTCCGGGATGCCCTTTCCGTGGTGACGGAAGCGGCCCTGGAAAAGCAGGTGAACATTGAGGATAGCCTGGGAACGAATCTGCCTCAGGTACATTTCGATGAGAAAAAGATGGAGCAGCTCCTGATCGATCTCATCATGAACGCGATCCAGGCCAGTCCGGAGGGCAGTGCGGTCTCTGTAAGCACCTCGCGCAACCGGAATTACCTCATGATCGACATATCCGATCATGGACACGGCATACCGGAAGAGAACAGGGAGAAGATCCTTCAGCCTTTTTTCAGCACCAAGAAAGACGGCACCGGGCTGGGGCTTCCCATTGTGAAAAAGATAGTGGATGCCCATCACGGCCGTCTCGAAATCAAGGACAACCCCGAAAAAGGGGCGACGTTCACCGTGATGATCCCCCTGGGGGACGGCGCGGATCACTCGTGAGCGGGTCTCCTCCCCCAGATCGGGAAGGAGTAGGTACTTCTCGGAAACTGCTCAGGGAGCAAGCCTTCCAGACTCCGCGCTCCAGGCTTTTCCCATTTATGAGCGCAGCCGTGACCTTATGAAGCCTCGAACACCAGCTGATGCTGGATGTCGATGCAGCCGATGACGCTCTGTGCCCCCGGACAGTACTGGAGATAGTTCTCTATCGCCTCTTCAGCATCCCCTCTTTTTTCGCCGGGTCCTTTCAAATGGTATTCCACGTGAATGCCGGTTATTTTAAGAACGCCCTTCACATCCTCAATATCTCCGGTCACATCGGCCCAATACAGATCCTTCGAGGTCCGGACCCCTTTGTCGGCCAGCACCCTGGCCAGCGTTCCCATCATTCAGCCTCCCACAGCGCCCACAATATGATCCAGTGTAGCCGCATGTTCCTCTTCCGGTTCCACTTTGTAGAATTTCTTGATTCCGCCGTGAACGCCGTAATAGACCGGCTCCGCAAATCCCTCGATCACGGCTTTGCGCGTAGGGCCCTTTTCCCTGGTTATGGTGATCCTCGATTGATGTACGATCTTTCCCATGGCACGATCTCCTTTCAGCCTCCACTCCCGTATCCTCTCGGGACAACCGAGAGTGTCTGCATCCTTCATTTTCCCTTGCTTCCAAGCGGACGGTTTCAATGCAATCAGGTGCCCGGCCTGATTATCTCGCACTTGCCGCACCCGCAAACCGGACATTCGATTTTCTCGTCCAGACCGCTTTCCCGGGTGCCGCTCACCAGTCTATCCACATACTTCTTGAAGGCATGACCGCATTCGGGGCACAGTGCATCCACTTCCTCTTGCTCTTCCCTTCCGCTCTGCTCGTTCATGAATTATCCTCCTCTCTGTACATACAGGTTTCAGGCGCGGAGTCGATAATATGAGAATACCACACTTAACTTGCCGCCATCCACAAACAAATCCCGGGCAGGAAGCGAAGATGAGGTTCTGAGCGGCCCTCTGATTTCCCCAAATTCGCTGCCCAATTTTCTCATCATAATTTTTTGACCGGGTGATTTGGCGAATTCCTGATCTCCAGCAAGGTATCAGATGCAAGGCGCCGAGGAGCGACGACTGAGGCGTATGACCAATACGTCGCAAGGAGGAGCGACCGAA
Organism: uncultured Desulfobacteraceae bacterium; assembly: GCA_964511755.1. Lineage (GTDB taxonomy): Bacteria > Desulfobacterota > DSM-4660 > Desulfatiglandales > Desulfatiglandaceae > B46-G9. The sequence goes on from CAZEGG010000210.1 coordinate 4,164, forward strand.
GGCAATCCCGCCAATGGCGGGAATGATGCCCTGCTGGTGGATCAGGGTTTCTTTCTTGAATTGACGGAACTGTTCAATCCTGCTAGCATCCGCAATAAGGCAGCTCGCCGGGGCGAAGTTCTTCCGGGTCGACGCGGGCGCCAACCCCCGGAACACAGAACAGAAAACCGAAGAGGGCAGAGGAAAGGCCATGGACTCCGTCCGCACCCTTTTCTGCGGGCGGGGATGGAAATGCCACCAGGGGCCTTCCCGATATTACAACGGCAGACTATAAGAGAGAAAATTCACCCGATATGACCGCTGCAATGGACAAAAAGGGAACGATGAGGCCTTTTCTGTTTGGTGTTCTGGCGCTTGTCGTGGGGATCGTCGCCGGTATGGGTGCCGTGGTGTTCCGCGGCATGATTGCCTTCTTCCACGACCTCTTCTTCCTGGGAAAGCTCTCCGTGCTCTACAACGCCAATGTCCACACTCTGTTGAGCCCGTGGGGGCCGTTTGTCATCCTGGTGCCGGTGGCAGGTGCCCTGGGTGTTGCCTTTCTGGTCCAGAACTTCGCGCCGGAGGCCAAAGGGCACGGCGTTCCTGAAGTCATGGATGCTATCTACTTCAACAAAGGGATTATTCGTCCTGTGGTGGCGGTAATCAAGTCGCTTGCTTCCGCCCTTTCCATCGGTACAGGAGGTGCGGTCGGTCGCGAAGGGCCCATTATCCAGATCGGCTCAGCCTTCGGCTCCACCGTCGGGCAGCTGCTCCGGATGCCCCCGTGGCAGCGCATAACCCTGATTGCCGCCGGCGCCGGCGGCGGAATCGCTGCGACCTTCAACACGCCCATCGGCGGGGTGTTGTTTGCCGTGGAAATCGTGATGCACGAAGTGAGCGTAAGGACACTTGTTCCGGTAGCCATATCTACTGCCGCCGCGACCTACACCGGAAGAATCTTCTTCGGCAGCCACCCATCCTTTATCATTCCCAGCTTCCAGACGCCCTACTTTCACCTTACAAGCCCCATCGTACTCCCTTCTTACATAGTCCTCGGCGCGCTCATCGGACTGGTCTCGGCGGTCTTTATCCGGTCCATATACCTGTTTGAGGATTTTTTTGAAGAGCGGGTAAAAGGGGGCTACTATGTACGCCATGCCATGGGCATGTTTGTCGTCGGCCTGATCATGTATGGTATGATGGTTTACTTCGGGCATTACTACATCGAGGGGGTCGGGTACGCCACCATCCAGGATGTGCTTACCAGCGGCCTCACCCAACCGCTGCTGCTCCTTGCATTGTTCGTCCTCAAATTGTTCGCCACGTCAATGACCCTCGGTTCCGGCGCATCCGGAGGAATCTTCTCGCCGGCACTGTTCATGGGCGCAACCTTGGGAGAAGCGTACGGCGTCGTGATCCACCAATTTTTTCCCGCGATGGGAGTGCACCCGCCGGCCTTTGCCGTGGCAGGTATGGCAGGCATGGTGGGAGGAGCAACCGGCGCAGCTCTGGCGGCAATCGTTATGATATTTGAGATGACCCTGGATTACAATGTCATCATTCCGATGACCATCACGGTCGCCCTCAGTTATGGAGTCCGAAGGATGCTGTCACGGGAAAGTATCTATACGCTGAAACTCGTACGGCGCGGCCGTTACATGCCGGAAGCGTTGCGCGCCGACTTCCACCAGCTCCAGCGTGCCAGGGATGTTATGGACACCCGCTTTGCAACTATGGACTCCACCAGCAATCTGGACGACCTCGCCCGTATCGCAGCAGAAAAACCGGACATCTCATGGTTTCTCGTGGCAGATGAAGACAGGATCAAAGGTTTCGTGACCAAGGAGGCCGCACTCTCACCGCTGTGTCAACTCAGAGAAGCCGTCGCCCTGGGGGATATCGCCGATAATAAGTATGTCACCGTCCCCGAGGAGACATCACTGTTCGATGTCATGGACTCCATGCGCCTCGGCAAGGTTGCCGTAGCCATGATTACCGATGGTGCGGATTCCATGTCTGCCGGCAGGGTAACAGGGCTGATTACCAAACACCAGATAGGGAACACCATGGCCCAGGCTGTGGAACTTTACTCGGACTACAAAGAGTGAGATTCATGGGGAGTATTCAGCGCCCATGCACAAATAGCCGGCGGGCATGAGCGAGTTTCCAATTCAGAAAGGATAGGATCATGAAAATAGTGGTCGATTATGACAAATGCACCGGTTCCGGAGAGTGTGTGAAGGTTTGTCCACGTAAAGCGTTCTCCATAGCCAATGGCAAGGCTTTACTCGAGGAAGCCAAATGCGATTTGGATGGAATCTGTATCCCTGCTTGCCCCAATCAGGCTATTCACTA